>JAZMZQ010000142.1:0-20407 GCA_045586045.1 Eubacteriales bacterium | reverse complement strand
TGCTTCCTGGATCCCTTCCAAGGTACTGTTATGGCAAATCTTGCCCTTGAGCAGAACTGCAAGAAGGTTGGCGTGCTGACTCAGGCAGGCGACGACTATTCTGTTGGCCTTGGTAACTATTTCACCGAAGCATTCAAGAATGCCGGTGGTACTGTAGTACCTGCAAGCTTCCAGACCGGTGAGACTGATTTCAGCGCAATTGTGGCAAACTTTAAGGATTGTGATGCTGTCTTTGCACCCTCTTCCATTGAGACCGGTCCGCTGATCATTAAGCAGCTCCGCGCTGTAAATAAGGATTGCTTGATCCTTGCCAGCGATACTTGGGAGAACGGTAAGATTATCGAGAATGCAGGCGATGCCGCTACCAACGTTTATTTCTCTACCTTCTTTGATGAGAACGACGATAGCAACACCAAGAGCAAAGAGTTTGTTGAAGGCTATAAGAAATGGCTGAACAGCGATTCTGCAAATCTCAACAATAACGGTGGCGACGATACTGTTGCTGCAGTTTCCGCACTGGGCTATGATGCTTATATGGCTGCCATCGAGGCAATCAAGGCTGCAGATTCTACCGACGGAACTGCTATCCGCGATGCTCTGAAGGATGTAAAGATGACCGGCGTTACCGGCGATCTTTCCTTCAATGAAAAGGGCGATGCCAATAAGAACATGGCTTACATTAAGACCATCGATGTGGAGAATGCAAGCTTCAAGTTCCTGAAGACCCAAACCATCGCTGAGTAATTTCAAAATTTTTACTAAAAGGGTAGTAGGGAGCATTTGCTCCCTGCTACTTTTAGTGTTTGTGCGGGTGATTGAAGCTGCGGCTTAATCGGTATTGAGCCGTAGCTTCAGTCACTCGGCTGAAAATTTCTTTGGAGGAATATTTATGAACAACTATGTCCAACTGCTGCTTTCGGGGATAGCGGTCGGCAGCTTGTATGCATTGATTGCCATTGGTTATACCATGGTATACGGCATCTTGCGCTTGATTAACTTTGCCCATGGCGATATGTTTATGATTTCGGGATTTTTCCTGATTTACATTGCGGCTGTGCCTCATATGCCGATTTGGCTTGCTTTGATCATTACAATCTTGCTGACAGTGCTTCTCGGCTTCATGATTGAGCGATGCGCTTATAAGCCATTGCGCTCTGCACCGAGAATGTCGGTTATGATTTCTGCAATCGGTGTTTCTTATCTTTTACAGAATTTTGCCACCTACTTTACAGGCGGCCTTGCGCAAGCATATCCGCCCATTCCATGGATCAGTAATGAAATCGAAATTTTTGGTGTTACGACTAAATTGATCACCATTGTTACGCCGATCCTCACGATTATATTGGTTCTTGCCTTGGTTGCATTAATTAAATTTACCAAGATCGGCATGGCCATGAGAGCGGTATCCAAAGACTTTGAGACCTCTCAGCTGATGGGTATTAAGATCAATAGCGTAATCAGTATGACCTTTATCATTGGCTCTTTTCTTGCTGCCATCGGCTCGATCATGTATTTCTCATATTATGAGCAGGTGAGCCCCACTATCGGTGCGATGCCCGGTTTGAAATCCTTTGTAGCCGCGGTATTTGGCGGCATTGGCTCAATTCCCGGCGCGGTAATCGGCGCTTATATCATTGGTATTTGCGAGAATCTGATTAAGAGTTATCCTGCGATTGCCGATCTTAGCAATGCATTTACTTTTGTTTTACTTATTGTGATTTTGATTTGTAAGCCGAATGGATTGTTCGGAGAAAAATTGTCGGAGAAGGTGTAAGCGATGAAAAAAAGAACAAAAATTTTAGCGTCGCTGATCCTTGCAGCGGCATTCCTCACGGTATTAATTTTGATCGATAACAGTCCTTTGAAATCCTCCATGCTTTCCACCTGCTTGCAAAAAGGTGCGATTTATGCGTTGGTTGCGGTTTCTATGAACCTGCTGAATGGTTTTACCGGCCTCTTTTCTTTGGGCCAAGCAGGCTTTATGCTGATTGGTGCATATACTTATGGTATTCTTACTATTCCCGTGGCTGCACGTGCATCGGTATATCAGTATTTTGAAGGCGGAATCGTGCAGTTTTCAATTCCGGTTATTCCTGCGATTATCATTGCGGGTGTTCTTGCTGCTTGCTTTGCTGCGCTGATCGGTTTGCCTGTATTGAAATTAAAGAGTGATTATCTGGCGATTGCTACTTTGGGCTTTGCTGAGATCTTGCGTGCATTGATTCAGTGGCAGCAAATTGCGCCCTTGACCAATGGCTCTAATATGCTGCGTGCATTTCCCACCTACAATAGTATTCTCTTCCCGTTTATTATTTCGGCGATTTGCATTGCAATGATTGTGCTTTTGATTCGCTCTTCCTATGGGCGCGCTTTTAAGGCTATTCGCGAGGATGAGATTGCAGCTGAGGCGATGGGGGTCAATCTCTTTAAGCATAAGATGATGAGCTTTGTCATCAGCTCTTTCTTTGCCGGAGTAGGCGGTGCGCTTTTAGCAATGTTTCAGGCCAGTGTTCAAGCAAAAGGCTTTACCTCTGCCATGACTTATGAGATTCTTTTGATTGTAGTTATTGGCGGGATCGGCTCCATTACCGGCAGTATCATCGCTTCTTTCCTTTTTGTATGCTGCATGGAGTGGTGGCTGCGATTCTTAGATCAAGTTCAGTATCTGGGCGGCGTAAAGCTTCCTCTGATGCGGACAGGATTCCGTATGGTGGTCTTTTCTGTCATCATTATGATCATTGTGCTTTTCTGGCGCAAAGGGATTATGGGCAATAAAGAATTCTCATGGGATGCTATAGGAAAATTCTTCAAGGATCCTTTCGGCCTTGTAAGCAGAAAAAATAAGAAAGGGGAGGGAATAACCAATGAATGATGCTGTCCTTTCTATTGAAAATATCACTGTCCAATTTGGCGGTGTAGTTGCGGTGAATAATCTTTCTATGAAGGTTCGCAAAGGCGAGATCGTTTCTCTGATCGGGCCCAACGGTGCAGGAAAGACGACTGCTTTTAATGCAATCACCGGCGTTTATCAGGCTACCAACGGCCGCGTTGTCTTTAATGGTGATGTCATTTTAGAGAGCCATCCGACCGGTAAAATGAAGAAACTTTATGCCGGAGAAAATGCCGATCTTTATCATAGGATTAAAAAGAACACCCCTGATAAAATTGCAAAAATGGGGATGGGGCGTACCTTCCAGAATATTCGTCTTTTCAAGGAACTTTCGGTATTGGATAATGTATTGATTGCAATGCATATGCGCCTAAAGGGGAATCTCTTTACCGATACATTTATGATCAACTATAAGGAAGAGCAAAAGATGCGAGAGGATGCCCTTGCTCTTTTGAAGATTGTAGATTTATATGATCTGCAAAATGAAATTGCTTCCTCCTTGCCTTATGGTAAGCAGCGTCATCTGGAGATTGCAAGAGCTCTGGCGACCAATCCCTCTTTGCTTCTTTTGGATGAGCCAGCAGCAGGCATGAATCCGCAGGAAACGGAAGAACTTACTGCGCTGATTCGTAAGATCAGAGAAGATTTTGATCTCACAGTCCTTTTGATTGAGCATCATATGAATCTGGTAATGGATATTTCCGATTGGATTTACGTTATTGATTTTGGTAAGCTGATCGCCTCCGGTAACCCCGAAGAGATTCAGAATAATCAGCGTGTAATTGATGCATATTTGGGGGTGGCTGAGGATGAGTAATATTCTTGAAATTAAAGATCTCATTGTATCCTATGGTGGGATCGAAGCGGTAAAAGGGATCTCCATGGAAGTGCCTGAGGGGCAGATTGTAACCTTGATTGGCTCCAATGGAGCAGGGAAGAGCACCACGCTGAAATCCATCGCAGGTGTTGTGAAGCCCAGGAGCGCATCGATTCTGCTGGAGGGCAAAGAGATTTGCGGTAAGAGTCCGGATCAGATTGTCAGCGCAGGCATTACTTTGGTGCCGGAAGGAAGAAGGGTATTTGCCAATCTGACTGTCTTGGAGAATCTTAAGATGGGTGCCTATCTTCGTAAGGATAGCATTAAAGCGGATCTTGACTATGTATATAGCTTGTTTCCTCGCTTGAAGGAGCGGGAATGGCAGCTCGCAGGCACCCTTTCCGGTGGTGAGCAGCAGATGCTGGCGGTGGCTCGTGCTTTGATGAGTAAACCTCGCATTATTATGATGGATGAGCCTTCTTTGGGGCTTGCACCTTTGGTTGTTCGTGATATTTTTGATATTATCAAGACAATTAATAGCCAAGGAATCACTGTGCTTTTGATTGAACAAAACGCCAATATGGCGCTGAAAATTGCCCATAAAGCTTATGTTATGGAGACCGGTGTGATTACTTTGGAAGGTACCGGAGCAGAACTTTTGGCTAACGAAAGCGTTAAGGAAGCTTATCTTGGAAAAAGCAAATAGATTATTAAAGGTAAAGTGAGGAGATTTTTTTGAAAAAAAGCATTTATCGTGTTTTTTCAATTATGTTAGTTGCTCTGTTGCTGTTTACCAACCTTCCGGTTGTATTCGCAGAAGAGAATGTTCCTTATGTTTCTAATGCTTTCTCCCATGAGGTTGTGAACCCGATGTTGGGAGATGTTAAGGTTCCTCAGGTTACATATGCCAAGACCTATAAAAGCGGAAGCCAAGAGTCCTTTGATCCCGAGAATTATGTTGGTCTCGATGCGGCTGTAGCGCAAATCAGAGACGCAATGGAAGCGCGGCAGGAAACTTTTCTGATCCAATATTGCAGCGATTACGAACTGACAGATACGGGTATCGAAGCATTGATGGAATTGGCTTTTGATGAGACCGATCAGCCGACAGAAGGGGATTCTTTGCGCTATTGCTACTCAAAGCGTAAAACTACCGGAGGATATTATCCGGTAGAAAATAAATTTTATAATGATCTTACGTTTGAAATTTCCTATTATACTACTGCTCAGCAGGAAGCAGAATTATCGGAAGCGGTAGATGATTTGGTTGATTCATTTGGCTTTTCAGCTTCTACCGACGATCGTTATAAGGTTGATAGAATTTATGAGTATATCACCGATAATGTCAAATATGACTATGAGCACCTTAATCAAAATGATTATTGGCTGCAGTTTACCGCCTATGCTGCCTTGTTGAATAAAAAAGCGGTTTGCGAGGGGTATGCGGTATTATTCTATCGTTTGGCAGAAGAATGTGGCTTGGATGCTCGCGTGATTACCGGTGTTGGCGGTACGGGCAGAGATGCAAACCATGCTTGGAACATTGTAAAGCTTGGTGATTACTATTATTATCTTGATGCAACTTGGGATGCAGAACGGGAGCCCGGCTCTGCTTATGCTTGGTATTTGAAGGGCAGCACAGATTTTCCGCGCCATAGCAATGAGGCTAAATTTAATACACAAGAATTTAATGAGCGCTATCCAATCCTCTCAAAAGGAATGGATGTCGATAGCTATGACGGTCCTCATACATTTGGCGATTATGAATACTATAAAAATTCAAGAAATGCAATTATAACCAAATATTTGGGAAAAGGTGGCGATGTTGTTGTCCCTGCTCAGGTGAACAATATCCCTGTAATTTCCGTAGATAATGGTGCATTTTATCAAAATGATACAGTTACAAGCATTACCTTCAGCGAGGGAATCGCTTCCTTATATCCGCAGGCGGTTGAATATTGCCATGCTCTGAAATCAATTCATTTTCCTTCCACAATGAATTTGAAGGATTATGGTTCCAGGAGTTATACAGATGTTCCGATCAATAACTTTGTTTTAGAGAAAATTACTGTGGCGGAGGGGAATCCCTATATCAAAATAGTTGATGGAATCCTTTATACCATTGATATGAATACCCTGCTACTTTGCCCTGCTCTTTATCCCAAAAGTGAACTGCAGATTCCGGATGGAGTAGTTGAAATCGGGAATAATTCAGTTAGTGATTGCATTCATCTTAAGAAGGTTACAATGACTGATTCTGTAGAGAAAATTTGGTTTTGGAGCTTCACAGCTTGCCATAATTTGGAAGAAATCAGAATTTCAAATTCATGCCAAACCATCGGCCAATTTTTCCTAACAGCAACCAAGGTGAAATCATTGCATATTCCGGCATCGGTTACGGAGATTATGCCGGATGCTTTCGGTACAGATGTTTCTTATTTGGAGAGCATTACTGTTGACGCTGAAAATCCTGTATATAGAATTGAAAATGGAGCCCTTCGCACGGATACTGTGCTGATTCGATATCCTGCGTTGCATAAAGGGGAGAACTTTGTAGTCCCCGAGGGAATCACTACCCTTGAGGTGGGTGCTTTTTCTGATGCAAAATATCTTAAGAATATATCATTGCCCAATAGCTTGAGACGGATTGAGAATTCTGCTTTTTCCGGCTGTACGGGACTGACGCATGTTACCATTCCTAATGGGACTATTTATATGGCAAAATATGTATTTTGGGAATGTAATATGTTGATGAGCGTGATTATTCCCGAGAGTGTTACGGTAATGGCGGAATATAATCTTTTCCACCCCTGTGATGCACTGACGATTTATGGCAAGAAAGATACCCTTGCCGAAACTTGCGCAAATGAAAATGGCTTTACTTTCAAAGATGTATCGGAATTTATTTGCGCAAGCGGGCATCAAATGGGCGAAGAAATTATACACGAGACAGAGTTTTATAAAACATTCCGCCATAAATGTATAAGATGCGGCGCAAAGACAGTCGAAGATTATTGTGAAATTGCTAAAGATATCAATAATGCAGTTATAACCTTGGAATATAATAAAATCCAATATGATGGTAAGATTCATAAGCCTAAGATTACAAGTGTAACCTATGAGGGCGAGAAACTGAAAGAGAATGTCGACTATACCTATCGTTATTTCTCTGATGGCAGTTATGCGGATTCCCATTATATTGAGATTCAAGGGATCGGCCGCTTTGCGGGGACCAATATTGCTCAATATGTCGTTACACCCAAGCCGCTGACGAATGTTACATTTAAGGATTTCAAGATTCTTTATCCCTATAACGGATATGCTCATAATCCGATTAATTTCGTTGTCCTGAGCAATGGAAAAGAAATTGGCTGGGATAATCTTTATTGTACCTATAAAAACAACGTAAAGGTCGGAGAAGCAACCGGTACTTTGCATGGAAAGGGTAATTATACCGGTTCCATTGATTTTAAGTTTTACATTTATCCTGCAGATAAGCTTGGGACAGCATATATGGGCGGGGATGCCAATATTGCGCTTGATATGGCTGAGTTGAAGGGAAAGAATCTCCTTTCTATCGATCTTAACGGAGCTACGGTCTACACTCTTAAGACCTATTCTCCCAATGGGGCTGTTAAGGTCTATGCGGATGCGGAACGCAAAATTTTGGTTGCCGACAACAGTGATATTGAACTGGATGGCGGGATCACAAAACTCTATGCGTCAGCGCCTAATAAGAACGGTGCGCTTCAAAAGTATGAAATCGAGATTAGATCCTTGCAATATTTTACTTATACTGATAAATTAACAAACTGGGCAAAGCCTTATATTGAAAAATTAAATCAAACTGGTCTGGGCTTATTTAAGGGAGATGATCACGGTAGATTTAATGGCAAGAAAGGCCTCAATCGCTATGAGATGGCGGCAGTATTGCTTCGCTTGCAGGGAACCAATAAGGATCTTTTCGAAAATTGCGAGAATCCGTTTATCGATAAGATTCCTGCATGGGCTTTGAATTATGTGAAGGCTGCATATAAGCTTGGCTTGATCAAGGGCTATGAAGTAAAGCTTTCCAATAAAAAAGTGGCGTATGAATTCAGGGGTAAGAATACTGCGACAAGAAATGAATTCTTTCGCTTGTTTATGAACGTTGTGATCGGAGATATCGCGCCTGAATATTTAGGCGATATTAATTCCTACTATGAAGCGAATAAGGCTAAAATCAATGCATTTGTAAAAGCTAAAGGCTTTAAGGATGCAGGGAAAGTGGCAAATTGGGCCAAACCGGGTACATATACGGCGATTTATTTTGGATATGTAAGCGGTAGCGGTGGAAAGATCAATCCAACAGAAGTAATCACAAGAGAACAAGCGGCAACATTGATTGCGCAAGCGCTTGCTTAATAAAAAATAAGGTTCAGCATTTGCTGAACCTTATTTTTTGCTTCGTTCAATATAGTCTTGAAGAATGATTTGTGCGGATAAGGCATCGATGGATGCCTTTTTCTTTTTTCCTTTTGTACCGGCTTCTTGCATAAAATAAGAGGCAGCTACCGTGGTGAGGCGCTCGTCATAAAAATCATAGAGCAATTCCGGCATCCTTTCTTCCAGCATCTTTTGGAATTTTCGCGTATACTCGGCGCGAAACCCTTCAGATCCGTCCATGTTTTTCGGAAGCCCTAAGACAATTTTTTGAATTTTTCTCTCAGAGCAAATGGATGTAATGGTATCGGCGAGTTTTTCATGGTTGCGCTCGTGAATCGTTTGTAAAACAGTGGCCACAATCTCATTATCATCACAGACCGCAAGGCCGGTACGGGCTTCTCCATAGTCAATTCCTAATATTCGCATTTTAGTATTCCTCGATTAATTGAATTAATTTTTCTTTATTGATCTTTACCATCTTTTTAGCCTTATCATTATATGAAA
Source organism: Eubacteriales bacterium (assembly GCA_045586045.1). Taxonomy (GTDB): domain Bacteria; phylum Bacillota; class Clostridia; order Oscillospirales; family QAKW01; genus QAKW01. Next base: position 11,771 of record JAZMZQ010000142.1, on the reverse strand, counting down.
TCAGCTTTTTTTGCATAATGTCTTGCTCTTCGATGATTTTTTCAAAAGCAGCAACCAGCGTCTCTTTGCATAGATTTTGATGCTCCAGCAAGTAATTTTCGATGCCCACTTGATGCGCAAAAGAGCTAATCTTAAGGTCGTAGCTGATTGGCAGGAAGGGGATCTCCAAAATAGTGGAGAGAATCTGGCCGTGCAACCGCTCAAATATTTGATAGTCAGCGGAAGCAATATAGCTCATGATTTCTTTTGGATTTTGAATTTCTTTTATCAAAAGGCTTGTATTGGGCAACATGGCTGATAAGCGGCTGAGGCTTGGATAATCCTGCTCAAAGTGAAAGGGAATAAAGAGATAATACAGATTATATTTTTGCGCCAAATAAAAGAGACCGTCTGCCAGAGAGGATATTTGCGTATCCGGCGTTTCATGGGGAATTTTGAGATTGACTCCCACAATTTTTTTGCTCGGCTCAACATCGTAATGAGAGGCGGCTTTTATATTTTCTTTGCAAATGGAGAAGGAATCATCAGCAGCCAAAAATATATGATTATTTAATCCTAAATCATTGAGAAATTTTGAAGAATCTTCATCCCGCAAAGTGATGCAGTCGATATGCTTTATAAGTTTTTTCAGCCTCAGCAGGTTGCTTTTTCTGATGATAGGGCCGATGCCGTTTGCAAATAACATGGTTTTGCATCGGTTGTGAATGGCCATTCGCATGATTACATAATAATAAAAGAAGGATCTAAACGAAGTGGCGTCCTGCAAGATGCTGCCGCTTCCCAAAAGCATCACTTTTGTCTGTTTCATTCTTTTATTAATTTCTCTCATAGAAAAACGATGGATCATTTCAACATTCTTAGGAAGCAGGGTTTGGGCTTTGTTGCAAGTGAGTACAGTGCCGCTTTTACCTTCCAAATGCTCCATTAGGCAACCTAAAGTGAGATCATCACCGAAATTTTCGCAGCCATAGTAGCCGCTGATCATATAATCATAAGGGCGAAAATCATGAATGGCAGCCTGATATTGCTCCATTGCTGTATCAGCCATTTTCGAGAGGGAATAATGCTCCTCTACCAATTTTTTTCCATCTGAGATTTCTTTGCTGAGATCTTTTGTTAAGCAATGATCAACTAACTGAATGATTTCCTGATCGGATGGATAGGGGCACCGGCGGCAAGTGAGATTTGTCTTGATAGCGGAATCCTTAATGGCGTCGGAATATAAGCCCAAATAGCCGAATTGCCCCATCAGGATGGTAGGGATTCCGGCAGCCATTGCTTCTAATGCTGCGCGTGAAACGCCGATAAAGAGATCGGAAGCGGCGGTGTATTGCTCAATATTGGTGCGAGCCCCTTCCATGCGTATAAAATCATTTCCGCATTGCTTGTTGATGATTGCGGCTTCATCAGAGATTTTTTCAAAATCTTCACCATTGCCGACAATTAAAATCTTCACTTCGGGGTGTTGCTCATGAATGATGGGCGCCAATTTTAAGAATTTGAAGATGTGCGCAGAAGTATCTTGATCTAAGCGGCTTACAAAAAGGATTGTTTTTTCACGATCTGAAAGGCTTAAAGCATTTTTTGCTTCAAGGCGGTCTGCCTTTGAAAAACGTTCGCTATCAATCCCGTTTACAGTGAGGATGACTCTTTGGGGATCGTAATTATAGTTTGTTACAAGATATTCTTTCAGGTCTTCGCTTACCGCTAAAGCACGGCAACCCCAGTTTGCGACCAATCTGCTGAAAAAATCACTGTAAAAATGGCCATGCACGGTCGTAACCATGGGAATGGAAAGGCGCTTACATACTTGCCCCGCCACATAATTGGAGATGCGGGTATGAGAATGAACAACCGAAGGACGATTTTTCTTGAAATCTTTCAGAATGATGCGATAAGAGCGAATCAGATTGGAAAGGGTGTTGGCGTGTAAGGGGGCTTTTACATGGCGAATTCCAAAGGATTCCAGCTGCTCTACGTATACACCGCCGTTGGAATATACCGTTATTTCATTGCCGTTTTTCTTTAATTGCTTTGCAAGTTCCAAAATATGTGTTTCGGCACCGCCGATATTCATAGACATGCAAAGGATAGCAATTCTTTTATGCATATAGAACTCCTATTTATAAAATTCATTAAAAATGGAATCGGAAGGGATAGCAATTGAGTTGCAATCGCGAAATTCTTCAAGAAGATGAAGCGGCAGGAATTCTTTTAATCGATTCAGTTCCTCGGCGGTTAAGCTTTTGGCGGCTTCTTCTATACGTGTTTTTAATATGCAAATTTCATATTCAAAGGATGAATTGAAGAAGAAATCGGCATACTGCTTCATAGGCTTGATATATTGCTCTTCGCCGCGTCTTACATCCGGCCACATATCAAGTGTCTTTGAAATGGGGGAGGCGCGATGAACGGTATCGCGCAAGGCTCTTCGCATCAAGCGTATTTCTTTTGACCTGATCTCACCTTTTCCTTCGACGATATAAGAATCAAAGGGGCAGATATAGACACCGATCGTTCTTGCAAATTGAAGCCCTTCGGTAAGTTTGGGATTCATTGCATGGATCCCCTCAATAATCAGCAGATCCTTATGGCTTGGCTTAAGGATTCTTCCGCTGTCTACCCGCTGACCAAGCTGAAAATCATAGCGGGGGAGATGAATGGCTTCTCCATTCAGAAAGCGGCGCATTTGGTCCTGGAAAAATGCCACATCAAATGCTTCCAATCGTTCATAATCAGGCTTTTCTGCGTTTTGTTGATGGCGGTGAATATTTTCTCTTGAATGGTAATAATCATCAATGGATATGACGGTGCATTGATAACCATCTTCCTCCATTAGTGCGCTTAAACGCTTTGAAAAGGTAGTCTTTCCCAATGAGGAAGGCCCTGTAACCAAAACGGCAGCAGTAAGATGGTTGCCAATGGTGCGCAGACAAGAAAAATTGATCAAACGGCAAAGCTGCTCATATTGAAGGGTGTGGCGGCTTTCTGCTACATGGACTAATTCGTCTTGACGATTTTCAAGAAAATATTTATTGATTTCTTGGGCGTAATATTTCATGTTTATCCTCGCTTAATATAAGAGATTCCATCGGTATGATGAGATTAAGAAAGATTCAATTTGTTTTTAATAAAATAGAGATTTAAGAAATGGAACAAGACTGCCAATGCTGCAAAAAATATTGCTGAAAAAATAGTATGCCCCAAATTGATGGTGCTGGCTGTAATAAATGAATCGGCCTCGATCATGCTTTGCGTTAGGAGAAGGGAACGTACCAGACGACTGATGAAATTGATTCCAAAATTCAGCCCGTAAAAAACACCGATCGCCGCAAGCGCTTTATGCTTTTTGGCAAGTGTTGCTCCTATGGTGATGCTCATATAGAGAGAGTTGATGCCCATAAAGAAATAAGCGATGAGCATCACACCATATATGATTATTTCAGTTGTTTGACCAAATGTTGTGAAATAATTGCTGAAATCATGCAAAAAGACCCCGAAAGATTCATTGAATTGTTGGGCCATATTGGTGTTGTGAAAACCAATATATATTGCCATAGAAGCCGAAAATGACAGAACAATCATCGACATGATCTGAAAGAGTACATACACCAGCAATTTCGAATTGAGGTGATGGGAGCGTTTTACAGGAAGTGTAAAGGTGAGATATCCTTGATCGCTGAATAGATTTTGATAATAGCGAACGGCTGCTAAAATTAATACAACGATAGGGAGTAGTGCGGCAGTAATGATAATAGCAATGACAGATAGAGTGGCCAAGACAACATAGACGGTATTTTCTTCTAAAAGCCGGTTATCAAAACCGCGGATCATAAATCCGCCGCCAACGGAGAGGATAGAAATGCTCAACGCTGCAATCCACCAAATTCGGAAAAAGAATTTGAAATCATATTTGAATACTTTACTGAACATAGCGGAACACCTCCCGAAACAATGTATCTAATGATTTTCCGTATTGCTTTCTCGTCTTATCAGCTTCACCGCTCATGACAATTTCTCCACCAAAGCCCATAAATACAAATTCATCTAAGACCTGCTCAACATCTTGGATCAGGTGGGTGGTGATGATAATTGATGCGTTGGGATTATAGTTTTGAAGAATGGTTTTTAAGATATAATCGCGGCTGGCAGGATCTACGCCGGCAATCGGCTCATCCAAAAGATACAAACGAGCATGGCGAGACATTACCATAATCAGTTGCACCTTTTCTTTGGTGCCCTTAGATAAAGTGCGAAGATAAGCGCTTGGGTTAATATGAAGATCCTGAAGCATGCCATAGGCGCGAGTTCGATCAAAATCATTGTAGAAATCGCAGAAATATTCAATGAGATCAATGATCTTCATGTTGCCGGTGAAGTAAGTGCGTTCAGGCAGATAAGAAACTAAGGCGTTGGTTTCGGGGCTGACTTTTTTCCCATCTACCATAATCATACCCGAATCGGGGACAAGCAGGCCGCAGATCATTTTAATTAAGGTGGATTTTCCGCAACCGTTGGGCCCGAGCAATCCAATAATTTTTCCGGTCGGCACAGAGATGTTCATATTGTTTAATACCGGTTTTCCGCTATTGTAACTTTTGCATAATTGACGACATTCTAAAATATTCAAAGTTATTTCCTCCTTATCAATTGATATTAGATGATTAGAGTGTGCATTTATCGTCGTTGGGGGAAACGCCGAATTGGCTTTTATATGCGCGAAAGAAAGTGGAGTAATCATTATATCCGCATTGTTGAGCCGCTTGATGGATGGGGACCCCATCTTTAATTTTAGCTTGAGCGTTTAAGAGCCGCTTGATGCTGATATAATGGGCGATTGTTGAGCCGGTTGCACGCTGAAAAATGCGATTTAATTGGGATTTACTCAAATAGAATTCTTTGCTGATTTTCTCTAAAGTAAGGGGCTCAAATAAGTGATCGTTGATGTGTGCAATCAGCTTTGTGGTAAGATCGGCCGGTTCTTTTGAATTGATGGGTGGATGATCCTGCATGGTGAGATTCAGTTCACAAAGGATTGGCAGAAAACAACTCAAAAATTGGGTTTCATAAGGGAGATCATTGCTCTCAACCATCATTTTCTTAAGGCAATCATAGCAAAAGTTCTCGGATTTTTTTAGAGTGCGAAAAAGATTGTTGGTGCCTAAGGGCCTGTTATAAAAAGGGCTGAGAAGAATGAACTGCGGATCGATTTTTTCAATAAGTTCTTTTTTGAATTGGATCCAGATTCGCTCATATGGGACATTGGGATCGACAGTCAGTTTATGGGTTTCTGCTTCTCGGGTTATGACAATATCATATGGCTGAAGCGGTTGCTCGCTACCTTCAATTCCAAAACAGACATTTCCTTGAATGAGCATATAAAACTCCATACGATCGTGCGCATGCATCCCGTAAACATGAGGATCGTTACGGGTCGAAATACTATGGCAGATATGGAAGAGGGGGGTACTTTTATTAAATAAAACCATAGGCGCCTCCTTTTTTATTATCATACCATGATGTGCTTAGAATTGCAATATGATATGGAATATATTGCAATAGATTTGCGAAAAAACTTATATTATAATGGGGTTAAATTAAAGGGGGGGATTAATATGAATATTAAAATGTCTGCCTTTGCAGATGAAGCTTCTCGGTCCATTGATGGTCAGATCGAGGCGATGAAGCGTAATGGTATTGAGTTGCTTGAAATTCGCTTTGTCGGTGAAAAGAATATTAAGGATGTTACGAATATTGAGGCGAAAGAGATTAAAAACCGCCTTGCTGATCATGGGATGAGAGTGTGGTCCATCGGTTCTCCTACCGGTAAAATTAAAATGGAGGATGATTTTGAGCCTCATTTAGATTCCTTCAAGCATCAGCTGGAGCTTGCTCAAATCATGGGGGCGGATCGCTATCGTTTGTTTAGTTTTTATAATACGGACAACTCCGAAGGATGCTTTCAAGCAGTTTGCGAACGGATGAATCGTATGGTAGAAGCGGCAAAGGGGAGTGGCATTCAATTATGCCATGAAAACGAAAAAGGCATTTTTGGGGACATTGCAATTCGATGCAAGAAACTCTTAGATGCAATTCCCTCTCTGCGCGCAATCTTCGATCCCGCTAATTTCCTTCAATGCGGGCAGAATACTTTGGAAGCGTGGGAGATGCTGGCACCTTATGTCGATTATCTTCACATCAAGGATTGCAATGCCGAAGGAAAGGTGGTTCCGCCCGGAATGGGCCTTGGTGAGCTTCCTACCATTTTGAAGAAATTTTCCGATCAAGGAGGAGGTGTGGCTACGTTGGAGCCTCATCTTACCGCGTTCATCGGATTGGATCAGCTTGAGAACGGGGAGAGGACAAAATCTGCTTTCCATTATGCGACATCTGATGATGCCTTTGATGCAGCGGCATCGGCGCTCAGAAAGATGATTACGGAGGGTTAAAAATGAAAATCGGTGCACAAATGTTTACGATCCGCGAATTTTGCCAAACACCGGAAGGCATTATTGAATCTTTGGAAAAATTAGCAGAAATTGGATATCGTTATATTCAGTTTTCCGGCTGTGGTCCCATTGATCCCCAGCTTTTGAGAGATACATGCGATCGCCTCGGAATGGAGTTGGTTTTGACTCACAGCAGCTATGAGAGAATTGTTGATGATACTGAAAATCTGATTAAGGATCATGAGATCTACGGCAGTGATTATATCGGTCTTGGCGCAATGCCGCAATATGCTCGGGCAGACCAAAATGGTTTGGATGCATTTATGAAGGTTCTCGAAGAGCCGATTCAAAAAATCAAAGCTGCAGGCAAGCGGTTTGGTTATCATAATCATGCTTTTGAATTTCGCAAAATGAAGGATGACCTGATTTTCAACCAATTATTAAATCGTTTTTCGGCTGATGAACTTGGTATTATTTTGGATACCTATTGGGTCCAGCAGGGAGGAGCGGATATATATCAGTGGATTGATAAATTAAAAGGCCGTCTTTATTGCGTTCATTTGAAGGATCAGGGCGTGAAGGAGGATGGAAAATCTCCTATGATGATGCCGATTGGCGAAGGGAATCTGAATTTTCCCGCAATCATTAAAGCTTTTGAGGAAGCGGGTGCTGAATATGCTTTTGTTGAGCAAGATAAATGTAATGGGGAAGATCCCTTTGAATGCTTGCGCAGAAGCTTTGAATATTTGAAAACTTTGGGCTATTGCTAAGGGAGGATCATAAAATGAATAAAATCAAGATTGGTATAATCGGAATTGGTAATATGGGCACCACCCATTCTAAAAATTTCCTTGAAGGAAAATGCCCTGATATTGAATTGGTAGCGGTAGCGGATATTAATCCTGAGCGTTTGGCTTGGGCGGAAGAAAATCTTCCCGGAGTTGCGCGGTTTGCGACTGCTGAGGAAATGCTCGATAGCGGTCTTTTGGATGCATGCGTTGTGGCAGTGCCTCATTACGATCATCCTGCTCTTGCGATGGAATGCATGAAGCGAAATATTCATGTAATGGTTGAAAAACCTGCCGGTGTATATACCAAGCAGGTGAGAGAAATGAATGAAGCGGCTAAAAAAAGCAATGTGGTATTTGCAATGATGTTTAATCAGCGCACCAATCCCATGTATATTAAAATGCGTGAGGTGATCAAGAGTGGGGAGCTTGGCGCAATTCGCCGCACCAATTGGCTGATTACAAGATGGTTTCGTTCTCAATTCTATTATGATAGCGGCGCATGGCGTGCGACTTGGGCCGGTGAGGGCGGCGGTGTTTTATTAAATCAATGCCCCCATAATTTAGATTTGTGGCAGTGGATTTGCGGAATGCCGAATAAAGTGGATGTGAAAATGCATTTTGGCAAATGGCATGATATTGAAGTGGAGGATGATGTAACCGCTTATGTGGAATATCCCAATGGTGCAACCGGTCTCTTTATTACCAGCACCGGCGATTGCCCCGGCAGCAATCGCTTTGAAATCACTTGCGAAAAAGGGCGTATGATTGCAGATGCTAAAACGAAGACCTTGACCATCACTCGTCTTAATGAATCTTTGAATGGATTCTATAAAAATGAAAAAGGCGCTTTTGGCGCACCTGCAGATACCGATGAGGTCTTAAGTTTTGAGACCTCCGGTGAGCAGCATGTGGGCGTATTTAATGCTTTTGCCGATAAAATTTTGGGTAAAGGGGAGTTGATTGCCAATGGTGAGGAAGGAATTAACGGTCTGACTCTCTCTAATGCGATGCATCTTTCTGCCTTTACCGGCAAAGAAGTGGAGCTTCCTCTCGACGAAGATGCTTATTATGAAGAATTGATGAAGAGGGTGAAAACCTCCCGTGTAAAGGAAAACGTTGTTTCTGTAGTGGCTGATACGAAGTCTACTTATTAAGGGGAACAGATGGATATGAAAATGCCTATTCGATTTGGTGTGATCGGTGTGGGCACAATGGGGTATGCCCATGCTGATTATCTTCAAAACGGGAAGGTTGATGGCGCGGTATTAACCGCATTATGCGATCAAAATCTCGGCCGTTTAGTAGAATTGAAGAATATTTTTCCCAATGTACCTTGTTTTTTGGATAGTGATGAACTATTAAAATCCGGCCTTTGCGACGCGGTCATTATTGCTACTCCTCATTATGATCATTCTGTAATCGGAATTCGCGCTTTTGAATGTGGCCTGCATGTTTTGAGTGAAAAACCTATGGCGGTGCAATTAAGCGAGGCACATGCATTTGCGAAGGCGGCCGATCAGAGCGGAAAAGCATTTTGCGTGATGTTTAATCAGCGTACAAACCCTGTTTTCGCCAAGGCGAAAGAATTGGTGCAGAGCGGTGCTTTGGGCGAGTTGAAACGCATTAATTGGATTATTACCAACTGGTATCGCACGCAGCATTATTATGATAGTGGAGATTGGCGCGCCAGCTGGTCCGGTGAAGGTGGCGGCGTTTTGATGAATCAGGCGCCTCATAATCTCGACCTTTTGCAGTGGATTTGCGGGATGCCGAAGCGCATTATGGCAAAATGCGATATTGGAAAATACCATCAAATTGAAGTGGAAGACGAGGCGTTACTGATCGGTGAATATGAAAACGGCGCTACACTGCTGTTCCATACCTCAACCGGTGAATTTCCGGGCACCAATCGTTTGGAGATTGCAGGGGATCGGGGTAAGATTGTAATGGAAAACGGTATTCTGAAATTCTGGCGTCTTCATGAATCTGAACGATCCTTCTGCTTTACTTCTAAGAAATCTTTCGATAAAATCTCTATGGAATATGAAGAGATGCGATTCAACGCAAAGGGAAGTGCGCATGGCAAAATTTTGCAGAACTTTGTGGATCACATAATCTCAGATGAGCCGCTCATTTCTGATGGACGAGATGCAATGAATGAAGTGGTCTTATCTAATGCCGCTTACCTATCTTCTTGGGAGGATGAGTGGATCGATCTTCCGGGAGATTCATCTTTATTTGATTCTTATTTGCAACAATTAAAACTTAATTCCGAAAAAAGTAATATTGAAAAAGAATTCAAAAACGAAGGCTATCAAGAACGCTGGCAAGTTCGGTGGTAAATAAAAACAGGCGAAACGTAAATGTTTCGCCTGTTTTTTTATTACTTATAGATTAGAAAATGCTGAAATTAACAACCAAAGCAGCAAATACGATGGAGACCATGGAAAGCAGCTTGATCAGAATGTTGATAGAGGGGCCGGAGGTATCCTTGAAAGGATCGCCTACAGTATCGCCTACAACGGCAGCCTTGTGCTGATCGGAGCCTTTTCCGCCATGCGCACCGCTTACGATGTATTATTAAGCGTTATCCCAAGCGCCGCCGGAATTGGACATGAAGATGGCCATTAAGAATCCGGATGCAGTGGCACCTGCGAGCATACCGACAACGCCGGCACAACCCAGAATCAAACCAACCAAGACAGGTACAAGGATTGCTACAATGGTGGGAAGGATCATCTCGCGCAAGCTGGATCTGGTGCAAAGGTCTACGCAAGAAGCATAATCGGGATCCGCTTCGCCGCTCATGAGACCGGTAATTTCCTTGAACTGGCGGCGAACTTCTACTACAACAGACTGAGCAGCCTTACCCACAGACTCCATGGTGAGAGCCGCGAATACAAAGGGGAGGCAAGCGCCGATGAAGAGGCCGATCAAAACAGTCGGATTCATCAAGCTAAGGTTCGAGAGCTTCGCAGCTCCGCCTTCAATCGAGTTTACCTTATCAATGTAAGATGCCATCAAAGCGAGAGCGGTAAGAGCGGCAGAGCCGATTGCAAAGCCTTTACCGGTTGCTGCGGTAGTGTTGCCCAAAGAATCCAGAGCGTCGGTGCGCTGACGAACTTCGGGATCAAGACCTGCCATCTCAGCAATACCGCCCGCATTATCGGCAACCGGGCCATAAGCATCGGTTGCAAGGGTGATGCCCAAAGTGGAAAGCATACCAACTGCTGCCAAAGCAATGCCATAGAGGCCGAGGCCGGTTTCGGCAGCGCCGCCGGAAACAAAGTAAGCAACCAAGATGCAGACGGCGATGATCAGGATGGGAAGTGCGGTGGAGAGCATACCCAAGGACAAACCGCCGATAATAATGGTGGCAGAGCCGGTCTCGGAATTAGAGGCAAGCTTGCGGGTAGGCTTATAAGAATCAGAGGTGAAGAGCTCGGTGGATTGGCCGATTAAAACGCCGCCGATCAAGCCGGAAATAACGGCGATATAAAGGCCGATGTTTTCTTTGCCAAGCAAGAACCATACAAGGGGGAATGCAACAATTGCAATGAGAATGGCGCTGAAATTGGTGCCGCGGCTCAAGGCGCGAAGCAAATTCTTTTGCGATGCGCCTTCTTTGGTGCGAACCAAGAAGGTGCCGAAGATGGAGCAGAGGATGCCCAATGCGGCCATCAGCATGGGAAGGAGCATGGCTTTGATGTCGCCGCCGAATGCTGCAATGCCCAAGGCAGATGCGGAGATTACAGAGCCAACATAGGATTCATAAAGATCGGCACCCATACCGGCCACATCGCCCACGTTATCACCCACGTTATCGGCGATAACAGCGGGGTTGCGGGGATCGTCCTCAGGGATTCCTGCTTCAACTTTACCGACAAGGTCGGCTCCCACATCAGCAGCTTTGGTGAAGATACCGCCGCCTACGCGAGCAAAAAGGGCCATGGAAGAAGCGCCCATGCCGAAGGTCAGCATAGCAGAAGAGATGGCAGCCGCATCTAACTTAAAGATGAATTTCAAGATCATGAACCATGCAGAAATATCCAAAAGGCCAAGACCAACAACGGTAAAGCCCATGACAGAACCTGCAGAGAATGCAACACGCAGACCTTGATTCAATCCGGTGCGGCAAGCATTGGCGGTTCTTGCATTGGAAAGGGTGGCGATCTTCATGCCTACAAAGCCGGAAAGGCCGGAGAAGAAGCCGCCGGATAAAAATGCAAAGGGCACAAACCAAGTGAGCAGATTAAATGCTGCCATGACGCAAAGAACAACAAACATGCAAGCGAAAAATACTAATACAATGCTGTATTGACGCTTGAGATAGGCGTTAGCGCCTTTGCGGATGGAGGCGGAGATCTTTTTCATCAGATCGGTGCCTTCGGAAAATTTCAGCACTTTATTTGCCATCAACAGGGCAAACAATAGTGCTACTACTGCACTGATAAAGGTAACAATAACCAAGAGGTTTTCTGTAACGAACATCAGTAATTACTTCCTTTCATATAAAATATTTTTAATTATA
>JAZMZQ010000141.1:0-2671 GCA_045586045.1 Eubacteriales bacterium | reverse complement strand
GAATTCTGCCGATTCAATAAATCAGCAAGGGAAAAGAAATCCTACTCTTTTTCCTTGCTTTCTTATTATAAGGAAAAATCCGCATGATGATGCGGATTTAGATTGAAATTTTCTGCTTTCCGCCGATCTGCTCTCTACCGTACCTGTGTACGCCGACGAGAACAGATCGACGAAATCTGCACTCTTTTTTGACACGCTGAAAAAAGGTGCTGCAAAAATTTTGCAGCACCTTTTTACTGATACATTTGGTATAAATCGGCGTAGATTCCGCCCTTTTCCAGCAGTTGCTGATGACTGCCCTCCTCGGCGATGCCTTCCTCCGTCAGCACCAGAATCCGCTGTGCATTGCGGATGGTAGTCAGCCGATGGGCGATGACAAAGGTGGTGCGATCCTTGGCAAGGCGCTCCAGACTTTCCTGCACCACCCTCTCGCTTTCATTATCCAAGGCGCTGGTGGCCTCATCAAAAATCAAGATGGGGGGATCCTTCAAAAAGACCCTTGCAATGGAAAGACGTTGCTTTTGCCCGCCGGAAAGCTTAACGCCCCGCTGGCCGATATCGGTATCATAACCATTGGGCAGCGCCATAATGAAATCATGGGCATTGGCTTTTCTTGCCGCTTCCATAATCTCCTCTTTGGATGCATCGGGGCGGCCGTAGCGAATATTTTCCATGACGGTGCCTGCAAAGAGATAGACGTCCTGCTGCACCATCCCGATTTGAGAGCGAAGCCCCTTCAAGGTAAATCTGCGAATATCCTCGCCATCGATGGTAATCCGCCCGCCCGAAACCTCATAAAAACGAGGGATCAGATTGCAAAGGGTGGTTTTTCCTGCCCCCGATTCTCCCACCAACGCCAAATATTCTCCCGCCTTGGCTTTTAAGGTAACCTTGGAAAGCACGCTCTTTTCATGATGAGGATAATGGAAGGAGACCTCCTCAAACGCCACCTCGCCTTTGAAGCGAGGAGGCTCTTTGGCATCCTTCTCCTCTTCAATTTCCGGCACCACCTCCATCATCTCTTGGAAACGGCCGAAGGCAGTGGCTCCGTTTTGAAATTGCTCGGTAAAATTGATCAGCTTGCGGACCGGCTCCACAAAATTATTGACATAGAGCATAAAGGTAATCAAATCCACCGCCAAAAGGGCATTTTGGGAGATCAGCAACGCGCCTGCCACCAAAACGGCGACCGTTACAAAGGTGGTAAATGCGCCCATCCCCGAATGGAAGATGCCCATCCAGCGATAGGCAAAGGATTTGCTCTTCAAAATTCCATCGTTGATCCGCCGAAATTTTTCGACCTCTACTTCTTCGTTGGCAAAGGATTTTACCACCCGAATTCCCGCAAGATGATCCTCCATGCCTGCATTGAATTCGGCAATTTTCTCTCGATTTTGCTTGAATGCCGCCCGCATCTTCTTATTGCATTTCGACGCATATAATACCATGATGGGAAGCAGCAGCAGCGCCACCAGCGCCAGCCGCCAATTGACGCTCATCATAATGGCAAGGCCGCCCAAAAGCTTGACGATAGAGATCATCAGATCCTCCGGCCCATGGTGCGCAAGCTCCGTAATATCAAAGAGATCGTTGCCGATTCGGCTCATCAGCTGGCCTACTTTTTGATTATCATAAAAGCTGAAGGATAGCCTCTGATAATGCTCAAAAAGCTCATGGCGCATGGTATATTCCATCTTTGCGCCCATAATATGACCATAGTAAGCAGTGAAATAATTGCAATATACCTCCATGGCGATCAGCGCCGCCATCCCCGCCGCCATCCAAAGAATCTGCCGCAGAGCCTCTTCGGCAGGCCGCAGGACATAATCCCCCGTAATTTTGCGGATCATCAACGGCAGGATCAGCGTAATTACCGCACTCAGGGTGGCAAAAAACAGATCCCACCAGAATAGTTTGCGATGGGGCTTATAATAACCGATAAATTTCTTGATCATTTTTTCAATTCCTTCATTCGATCCCGATAATCGGGGAGTATTTTTTCAATCTCTCGATAAAAGGCAGGGCTATGATCCATCCGCTTGAGATGGCAAAGCTCATGGACCACCACATAATCAACAGCCCGCTCCGATTTTTCCATCAAAAACAGAGAAAAGCATAAATTCCCCTTGCTGCTGCAGGAGCCGTAGCGGGTGCGGGCGCTTGTGATCTTAATTCCCTTGGGCGCCACGCCCACCAACGGTGCAAAATGGGCCACCCTTGCGGGGATCTTCTCTTTTGCCGCTCGGCGAAGGCGGGAGAGCTCTTCTTGGGAATACGCCTTCGGCGGGAGAAATTCCGCCTGCCGCCGCTCAATCCACCCCTGATGGCGGGCGATAAATTCCTCGATGACCCTGCCGCTGCAAAAAAGCGGCGCACGGACAACGGGATTCCCCTCCCGATCCAGCGATAAGGATATGGTTTTTCTTCTGCTTCTGATAATCTTCATGGCATTATTTTAACATTGCCGAAAAAAGATTACAAGAGAAAGAAATAAAAAATGCACACCTCTTCTTGACAACCCTCCTCTCCTTGGCTATAATAGAAAAGAAATTCGGAGGGATATCGAAGTGGTCATAACGAGGCGGTCTTGAAAACCGTTTGGGAGCAATCCCACAAGGGTTCGAATCCCTTTCCCTCCGCCAGAAAAGAACCCACATTTGTCTACGACAAG
>JAZMZQ010000140.1:0-1886 GCA_045586045.1 Eubacteriales bacterium | reverse complement strand
CATAGCAATTTTTGATTTGCTTTTTATGGCAGCATCTTATCTTTTTGCGCTGTTTTTAAGATTTGATTTTGCATTTTCCAAAATTCCGCAGATATGTATAAAAGGGTTCTATATTTTGATTCCTTGCTTTGCGGTGGTTATGCTGGCGATCTTTTATATATGCCGCTTGTACCATAGTATCTGGCGGTTGTTCGGCGTGGCAGAGGTAATGGCGGTATTTAAGGCGTTTCTTCTTTTGATTCCCCTTCAGGCGCTGATCATTCTGCTGCTTGCACCCGATGGGATGCCCTTCTCCTTCTATGTGATGGGCTATGTGCTTCATTTTTGCCTGACGGTCGGAATGAGAGCCTCCTTCCGCGTATTAAGAGATTGGAATAATCGCAGAACTTCGGGAAATGAAAATAAATATATGATCATCGGCGCAGGTGCCACCGGCCAGATGCTGCTTCGCGAATTGCAAAGCTCTCAAGAGTTTATTGCCGATTCCCGTATTTGCTGCGTAATCGACGATAATCCCAATAAAAAAGGGCGTGTCATTGAGGGAATTCAGATTGTGGGCAACCGCAGCGATATTGAAGATGCGGTCAAAAAATATGAGATTACGCATATCGTATATGCGATTCCCAGCCTCGATCTTGCGGAACGCACTGCGATCTTGGAAATCTGCAAGCGCACCGGCTGCCATTTGCAGACTGTGCCCGGAATGTATCAGCTGGTCAGCGGAGAAACTAAAATTTCTCAGCTGAGAGATGTCAACATTCTGGATCTTTTGGGGAGGGATCCCGTAAAGGTCGATAATGATGAGATTCTGGAAGATATTGCCGGAAAGGTCGTTTTGGTTACCGGCGGCGGCGGTTCCATCGGAAGCGAGCTTTGCCGCCAGATCGCCCAAGCGATCCCCAAGTTATTGATTATTTTCGATATTTATGAGAATAATGCTTATGCGATTCAGCAGGAGCTCAAGCGCAGCTATCCTCATTTGCGGCTGGAGGTCTTGATCGGATCGGTGCGCAATACCCAGCGAATTGATAAAGTGATGAGAACTTATCAGCCGGATATTGTCTTCCATGCGGCCGCTCATAAGCATGTCCCCTTGATGGAGGATAGCCCCAACGAAGCAATTAAAAATAATGTGATGGGCACTTATAAGACTGCTATCGCAGCTGCCAAATACGGGGTTAAGAAATTCATTTTGATCTCTACCGATAAGGCCGTAAATCCCACCAATATCATGGGCGCTTCCAAGCGTATTTGCGAAATGGTGGTGCAGATGATGGATCGCCAAAGTGCAGATACCAGCTTTGTGGCTGTGCGCTTCGGTAATGTATTGGGAAGCAACGGCAGTGTATTGCCTCTTTTCCGTAAGCAGATCGCCGAAGGCGGCCCCGTTACGGTAACCGATAAGCGGATTATTCGCTATTTCATGACTATTCCCGAGGCAGTATCGTTGGTTTTGCAGGCTTCCTATTATGCCAAGGGCGGAGAAATCTTTGTCTTGGATATGGGCGATCCTGTGAAAATCGACGATATGGCGCGCAATCTGATCCGTCTTTCCGGATTCAAGCCGGATGTGGATATTAAAATTGTCTATACCGGCCTTTGTCCCGGCGAGAAGCTTTATGAGGAAATTCTGATGGATGAAGAGGGGTTGGAGACCACTCAAAATCATTTAATCCATGTAGGAAAGCCCATCGAGATGGACGATGAATGGTTCAAGGAAAAATTGCTCGAATTGGATGAAGTGAGCAAAAAAGAGAGCACTCGAATCAAAGAGTTGGTATCGGAGATCGTACCCACCTATCAATATGAAAAAAAGAAGCATATAACCCAAAAGTTTGATAAAATCGGGGTTTGATGCAAAAAAATCAAAGGGGCTGTAAAAACTT
>JAZMZQ010000139.1:0-2642 GCA_045586045.1 Eubacteriales bacterium | reverse complement strand
AGGGCGTGTACAGTCGGTCGCTACCGCTATGATTGTTGATCGTGAGGAAGAAATTCGCGCATTTGTGCCAAAAGAATATTGGACTCTCAACGCAGACTTTACCGATTCCGACGGAAGCAATAAAATCGAAGCAAAGTTCTTCGGCACCCCGAAGGGAAGCCTTGAAATTAATAACGAAACTGATGCCACCCGCATCTACAATGAGATCCAAAACAGCGCTTTTAAGATCAGCAGCATTAAACGGGCTGAAAAGAGAAAATCTCCTGCACCTCCTTTTATTACCTCTACCTTGCAACAGGAGGCATCTCGCCGCTTTAATTTCCAAGCAAAGCGCACCATGAAAGCAGCGCAGGAATTATATGAAGGTGTAAATATTAAGGGAGTTGGCCTTGTGGGTCTTATCACCTATATGAGAACCGACTCCTTGAGAATTTCCGATGAAGCGGCAAATGCGGCTAAAGAGCATATCATCTCCACCTATGGCGAAAGCTATTATCCCCCTGCACGCCGCTATTTCAAGACAAAGAAGAGTGCGCAGGATGCCCACGAAGCCATCCGCCCCTCCAATATTGCGATTACACCTGAGCAAGCAAAGCTTACTTGCACGCCCGATCAATATCGCATTTATAAGCTGATCTATGATCGATTTCTCGCTTCTCAGATGGCCGAGGCTGTCTACGACACCTTAAATGCTGAGATTACAGATGGCAAGTATGTATTCAAAGCCGCCTGCCAAGTATTGAAATTCAAAGGTTTTACCGCTGCATATCAGGAGACGGAAAAGGAAAAGAACCATCGCAAGCTTTATAAGGTGGAAGAGGGAGACGAAATGACCCTGCAATCCCTCTCTAAGGATCAAAACTTTACTCAACCGCCCTCTCGCTATACTGAAGCGTCTCTCATTAAGGCATTGGAGGAAAATGAAATCGGTCGGCCTTCCACCTTTGTACCCATCATTACGACCATTCTTGCAAGAGAATATGTAGAGCGGGACGGTAAAACCTTAAAGCCCACTACTTTAGGCGAGGTTACCACCAAGCTGATGAAAGACCATTTTGCATCCATTGTGGATTACGATTTTACCGCACAGCTTGAGACAGAGCTGGATAAGGTAGAAGAAGGGTCTGCAGAATGGCAAGCAATTGTTGGCCACTTTTATGATCTTTTCGTCAACACCTTAGAGCAAGCCGAAAAGACATTGACAGAGCGTGTAAAACTGCCCGAAGAGGTTACCGAAGAGATCTGCCCCAACTGCGGCAAGAATCTTGTTGTAAAAAGCGGTCGGTTCGGGAAATTTTTGGCTTGCCCCGGCTATCCGGAGTGTCGATTCACTAAAACCATAGTGATTGATACCCAAGTGCCCTGCCCCAAATGCGGAGGCAAAATTTTGCAAAAACGCTCTAAGTCCGGAAAGACTTATTACGGATGTGAGCATAATCCAACCTGCGATTTTATGACGTGGGATGAACCGCTGACGCAAAGATGCGAAAAATGCGGCGCCCCCTTATTTAAGAGAAGCGGCAGAAGCAGAGAAACCTACTGCTCTAATTCCGCTTGCGGCAAGCAGGAGGCATCCGATGAATAAAAAAGCCACGGTTGTGGGCGCGGGTCTTGCGGGCTGCGAGGCAGCATACCAGCTGGCAAAACGCGGTATTGAGGTTACCCTCTATGAGATGAAGCCGAAAAAAATGTCGCCCGCCCACCATAGTGAGAATTTTGCCGAATTGGTTTGCTCCAATTCCTTAAGAGGCGCCTCTCTTTCCAATGCAGTCGGGCTATTAAAAGAAGAGATGCGGCGCTTGGATTCCATTATTATGAAGGCGGCAGATGCAACCCAAGTTCCTGCCGGAGGCGCATTGGCCGTTGATCGCGAAGCTTTTTCAAAAAATATTACAGACGCCATTTCCTCTCATCCTCTCATCACCATAGTAGCAGAGGAAATCACTTCTCTTCCGAAGGATGAAAATGTAATTATAGCGACAGGCCCTCTCACAAGCGATGCTCTCTCTGAATCGATCCATTCATTCTTTGGAAAAGAATATCTATCCTTCTTTGATGCGGCAGCTCCGATTGTAACCTACGAAAGCATTAATATGGATAAAGCTTTCTTCGCTTCACGCTACAATAAAGGTACACCGGATTATATCAACTGCCCCATGACAAAAGAGGAATATTTGACCTTCTATCACGCTTTGAAAGAGGCCGAGTGTGCAGAACTTCATGATTTTGATCATCAGGTTTTTGAAGGCTGTATGCCCATTGAAGAAATGGCGCACCGAGGCGAAGATACCATGCGCTATGGCCCTCTGAAGCCGGTAGGGCTTGTAGATGATCGGACCGGTCTTAAATCTTACGGAGTCGTTCAGTTGCGAAAAGATAACGCTGCCGGAACCCTCTATAATATCGTAGGTTTTCAGACCCATTTGAAATTTCCGGAGCAAAAGCGTGTCTTTTCCATGATTCCGGGCCTTGAGAATGCTGATTTTGTTCGCTATGGTGTAATGCACCGCAACACCTATCTCCATTCCCCCTCTCTTCTTCATGCTGATTTCAGCGTAAAAGGAAAAGAGACTCTATACTTTGCAGGGCAGATGACCGGTGTGGAGGGCTATGTGGAATCCGCTTCTTCCGGCCTGATGGCG
>JAZMZQ010000138.1:0-9153 GCA_045586045.1 Eubacteriales bacterium | reverse complement strand
CTCTTTGCAATTAACGGGTCCTTTTTTCATGATGCTGTTTAATTTTCAAAGTCCGTCGCTCCCTCGCTTTCTCGCGAGGTGCTTGAATATAATAACATCTCGGAATCAAAAAGTCAACACTTTTTTTTGCAAAATGTGAATTTTAGTAATTTTCAACAGAAAATTGACAAATCTCATAAATCACTCTTGCACTCTTACTACATTATGCCCTTTTTGATTCAGAAATTCCACCAGCTCATCGGTAACCTGATCGCTATTTCCCAGCAATCCGCCTGCCTGAAGCTTAAAGGATCCTTTTTCATTCGCCAACGCTTTTAATCCTTCCGCCGCACTCAAGACCGACTTTTTCTTTCCTGCGCCAAAGAAGATGGCCTTCTCCACAATCTGCGCTGCATTATCGGTAGCGGGATAGCAGCGGATGCACATTCCAAAAGCAGAGTAATCCATCTTTACTGCATATTTTTCTTCCGCTTCGGTCTCATAATAAAGCACTACATTTTGCACACTCAAAGTTGCCATCAGCAGAATGGCGCCTACCAAGCCGAAAACCAAATATTTATACCGCTGCCAAGCGCTTTCTTTTTCCCGATTTTGATTTGCCATTTTTTCTCTCCTTATTATTTGAAGAAATTTATAAAATTATGTTTATTTTTTTGCCTTTTTATATTATAATTAGAAAGTAAAGTATAAACCACGATTAGGAGGTTTTACATTTGAGTATTATATCATATGATTTTGAGCAATACAAGACATTTTCCCATATCCACTTTGTCGGAATCGGCGGGGTATCCATGTCGTCGCTGGCGATGATCTTAAAAAGCCAAGGCAAAAAAGTAACCGGTTCCGATAGCGGAAGCGGCCCTACCATCCAGAAGCTGACCGATGCAGGGATCACTGTTTTTTCCGATCACAGCGCAAAAAACCCCGTGGGGTGCGATTTATTGGTCTATACCGCTGCCATTTCCGATAATAATCCGGAGCTGGTATATGCCCGAGAAAATAATATCCCCATGATGGAACGGGCGGTCCTTTTAGGGCATATGATGGCAGAATTCAAAAAATCCATCGCAGTATCCGGCACCCATGGAAAGACAACCGTAACCTCCATGATCTCTTCGATTCTCAAAGCAGCAGAAGCCGATCCCACTGTAATGGTGGGAGCCCATCTCAAAGCCATCGGCGGCAACTATTGCTTGGGGAAAAGCGATTTTGCCGTATATGAAGCGTGCGAATATGTAAATTCCTTTCATCATTTTTATCCCCAATGCGGCGTGATTCTGAATATTGACGAAGATCATCTTGATTTCTTCAAGGATCTTTCTGCCATTCAGGATTCCTTCTGCCGTTTCACCGAGAATTTTTCCAAAGACGGCCTTCTCATCATCAACGGCGACGATGAGAATTGCAAAATTGTCGAAGATTATTATAAAGGAACCACCCTCACCTTTGGCCTTAGCGAAAAAGATGATTGCCGCGCCGAAGCCATTGAAATCAAAAGCGGCTACGCTCAATTCGAGGTCTATTTCAAAGGCAAGCCCGTTACCATCCTCACCTTAAAGGTCCCCGGTCGCCATAATATCCTCAATGCCTTGGCAGCAGCGGCAGTTGCATGCTATTATGGAATCGCCCCCGAAGCGATCAAAGCGGGAATAGAGAGTTTCACCGGTGCAGATCGCCGTTTCGAGCAAAAAGGAATCTACAACGGGGCAATTATCCTTGATGATTATGCCCACCATCCCACTGAGATCACCGCCACCCTCCAAAGCGCAAAAGAGGCAGCAGATGGAAAAGTCTATGTGGTCTTCCAGCCCCACACCTTTACCAGAACCTATTATCTGATGGATGAATTTGCCGCTGCGCTCTCCATTGCGGATCAGACAATCCTTACCGATATTTATGCCGCCAGAGAGATCAATAAACTTGGCGTAAACATTCTTTCCCTGCGCGATAAGATCGAGGGCGCTATTTACATCAGCAACTTCCGAGAGATTGCAGAATACCTTAAAGAAACCTTGCAACCGGGCGATATTGCCATTATGATGGGTGCAGGAAATGTCAATCAAATCTGCGGAATGATAGTAGAATAAAAGTAAAACCACTGTTTTTCAACAGTGGTTTTATTTATTAAACGCCCAGACGCTTGGAGCGGCGACCGCCTGCCTCCAGCTTATCCAGATAATCCAGCGCCTTACCGGTACCGATGGCAACGCAGGAAACCGCATCCTCCGCCACATAGGCTTTGATGCCGATCTTTTGAGAAACCAACTCGCTGAAGCCTTTAATCATCGCTCCGCCGCCGGTCATGCAGATTCCGTTTTGATAAATATCGCCCACCAATTCAGGAGGAGTACGCTCCAATACATTATGGAGCGCATCGATAATCGTATAGGCACATTCCTGCAAGGGCTCCATAATCTCATCGGATTTAATTTCGATGGATTGGGGAAGGCCGGTGGTCAGGCTTCTGCCCTTGATCACCATCGTCTGCACCTCTTCCTGCGGGAATACACAGCCGATCTCAATCTTAACAGCCTCAGCGGTGCGCTCTCCTACCAGCAGATTATATTTCTTTTTCAGATAGCGAATGATAGATTCATCAAACTTATCGCCTGCCATCTTGACAGAATCGGAAATAACCACATCGCCCAGCGAAAGCACTGCAATATCGGCAGTACCACCGCCCACATCTACTACAACATTTCCATTAGGCTTAAAGATATCAATCCCCGCACCGATGGCGGCAGCCTTCGGCTCCTCAATCAAGGAGACAAACTTTGCGCCCGCATTCTTAGCAGCCTCTTCTACCGCCATTTCCTCCACTTCGGTAACACCGGAAGGGACACAAATGATGACACGAGGCTTAAAATAAGAATTCTTTGATGCTTTATCGATGAAATATTTAATCATCTTTTCGGTAACTTCATAATCGGAGATCACGCCATCACGCAGAGGGCGGACAGCTACGATATTACCCGGTGTACGGCCAACCATACGGCGCGCCTCTTCGCCAACAGCCAATACTTTATTATGATTGCGGTCGATCGCGACCACGCTGGGCTCTTTTAATACAACGCCTTTTCCTTTGATATAGACCAGAATCGTGGCAGTACCCAAATCGATGCCGATGTCATGTCCTAACATATTGATCCTCCAAATTTTACATATACTACATTTTAGTATAGCACATAAAAATCCAACTCGCAAGATTTTATTGATTTTTTTCAGCGGCGCTTTTTCTTTTTTGCCGATGCGGCAAAAGTAACCGCATAAACCCGCTCTGCGCCCGCCTTTTTCAGCAGAGCAGCGCAGGCATCCAAAGAGGCGCCGGTGGTGGTAACATCATCCACCAGCAAAACATTCCCAAAAAAGGTTGCCCCCTTTTGCAAAAGATAATTCTCTTTGGCGCTCTTCCATCGGGCAGCAGAATTCTTTTGATATTTCTGCTGAGGAGCATGATTGCGAGCAAGCCCCTCCACCATCGGAACATCCAGCATCACAGAAAGCTCCTGCGCCAAAAGACGGGTCGGCGAATAACCGCGTTTCAAAGTCGCCCGCATTGTATTGGGCACGAATGTGATGGCGGAAAAATCTCCTTCCAAGCGCCCCTCGATCTGCCGTAACATTCGCTTGGCCATAAACGGCGCAAGCTGAGGCGAAGAGCGTTCCTTATAGCGCAAAACCAGCGTACGGGCGCCGCCCGCATAATAAAATGCGCTGATATTTCGCTCAAATGCGAAGGGCTTTAAGGGGCGGCAAAAGCAATCCTCCGGCAGAACCCCGCAGCTTTTGCAAACCTCGCCGGTAAGCTCTCTTGCTGAGGCCTTGCATCGTTTGCAAGGCTCTTCTCTTTTACCCACTTTACCGCAGAACGGGCAGCGAGGGGGAAACAATAATGTCCTGAAATTAATCATTGCAATAAATACTTCAATCCGCTATAGCGATTGCTATGCTTAAAATTTGCCACCATTCGATCCACTACCTGCCGACTGCCCACAATGACCAGCAGCTGCTTGGCGCGGGTTACGGCCGTATAGAGAAGATTCCGATATTGCAGCAGCGGCGTCATCTCCCCTAAGATCAGCAAAACCGCTTCAAATTCACTGCCCTGACTTTTATGGACCGTAATGGCATAGGCAGGCTCCAGCTCGTCCAGCTGCTCATAGCCATAAATGGCAACCCGATCCTCAAATTGGACCTTGACCTGCTTCTCTCGGGGCAGAATTTGCAGAATGAAGCCGATATCTCCATTAAATACCCCTGCCTCTTCTTTCCCTTCGGCGGTGGTAACAGGCAGATCGTAATTATTCCGAATCTGCATCACCTTATCGCCCTCTCGGAATGTCTGATCCCGAAAAGCAACCGTCTTGCGAGAAGGTTGCTCGGGATTGACCCGATCGCGGATCATATTATTGATATGGATGGTCCCTGTAAGGGTCTTTTTGGTGGGGATAATGACCTGCAGCCCCTCATTCACATCCCATCCATAGCGGCGAGGAATCCGATTGATTGCCATTTCCAAGGCTGCTTGCAATACCCCCTCGGGTGTCTTTTTAGGAATAAAGAAGAGATCTCCGCAGTTTTCAAGCTCCGGACGCTCTCCTTTATTGATCCTATGCGCGGTAGTTACAATCATGCTGCTTTTGGCCTGCCGAAAAATCTTATTCAAAGAAACGGTGGGCACCACCAAGCTTTTGATCAGATCGGAAAGGACATTGCCCGCGCCCACACTGGGAAGCTGATCCGCATCGCCTACCATAATCAGGCGGCAGCCCAGCGGCAACGCTTCCAAGAGTGCATGAAAAAACAAGCTATCCACCATGGACATTTCATCCACAATCAACACATCGCATTTCAAAGGATTGGAGCCATTATATGTAAAAGCCCCATTCTCCGGCTGAATTTCCAGCAAACGATGAAGGGTTCTCGCCTTTCTTTGGCAGACTTGGCTCATTCTTTTGGCGGCCCGCCCTGTGGGGGCGGCAAGCTCCACGCGATATTTCAACGCCTCAAAAAGCGCAATCATCCCCCGTAAGGTGGTTGTCTTTCCGGTACCGGGTCCGCCGGTGAGGACCATGACCCGATTTTCAATAGACGCACGAATCGCCTCTTTTTGCGCATCCTCATAGAGAATCCCGAGCTCATTTTGGCTTTTTTTGATCCGCTCATCAATATTACGGATCTCCTGACGGCCGAATTGCATCATCAGCTTGAGCTTCTTGGCACTTTCCACTTCCGCCTTATAATAGTTGGGAAGATAAATACAATTGCGCCCATTGATCACCGCTTCTTTCAGCTGATGCCGCTCACACATATTCTCAATAGCGATTTCGACCTCTTCCTCTTTTATATCCACATAGCCGGCGCCCAAGGGAATCAATTTATCCTTCGGCAAAAAGCAATGGCCGTTTTGCAGATTATGGGCAAGAATATATTTGACACAATAGCCCACCCGCAGCTCATCGGCCTCCCCAATCCCATTGGAAAGGGCCAAATTATCGGCATTTTGGAAGGAGAAGCCCTCAATATCCTCCCAAAGACGGTAAGGGTTTTCCTCCACAATGCGCGGTGCGATTGCTCCGTATTCACGGGCGATCTTTACAGCGAAAGCGGGTGTAATCCCCATTTCATGAAGGGCCATCAATGTCTCCCGCGTGCCCAAGGTTTTGCGGAAAGCATCGGAAATTTTTTCTGCCCGCTCTTTGGAAATCCCCTTGATTCGAGTCAGCCGCAGGGGCTCATGCTCGATAATATCAAAGCTATCCTCTCCGAAAAGATCCACAATCTTTTTGGCCGTAGCAGGGCCAATTCCCTTCACCGCACCGCTCATCAAAAATTTGCTGATGCCTTCCAGCTCACCGGGGAAGCTTTTTTCAATCTCCTCGCAGACAAACTGCCGCCCATAGGTGGCGTGCTCCGTCCAGCTGCCTACCGCATTGATCAACTCGCCGGGGTAGATGGATACGCAGGTGCCTACTGCCATGATTAATTGCCCATCGCAATCCACAGAAAAGACCCGATAGCCGGTGCTTTCATTCTCATAAATTACATCTTCTATTGTGCCTTCAATTTGCTCTTCGAATTCCATGGCAGTTCACCTCCTTTATTTTATTATTTTATCATTTTTTCATCCATCTGTAAACAGTACCCAAGGATTTTTTTCGCAATATAGCAAAACCTTTCCTCGAGCAGCAGGGCTTAACCCCCCATCCACAATTTCAAGAAAAATATCATGTTTCCCGATCTGCAGCCGATCTGCTATCAGTGAGAGGGTATTTAATAGATATTCCATTCGTTCCTCCTCCCCCTCCAGCGTTACCCGAAGGGAAATTCTGCGCATGGAATGAACTTTTCTTAAAGAAAGCATTTCCAAAATTCCAATCAAGCACCCCAATATTCCGATCACTGCAAAAAAAGAGATCAGCACCCATAAGGCGTATAGTAACAATTGCTCCACCTCCAAAATATAAAAAACTCCTCATACCACTGTATGAGGAGTTTTTTGATAAGGTGATAAGAGCAATCTTTGGGATTACAGATTGGCAAATGCACGAATTTCTTCGGCAATGGAGGTATCCTCCCAAGGAAGATTCAGATCCTCTCTGCCCATATGGCCATAAGAAGAAGTCTGGGTATAGATCGGGCGGCGAAGATCAAAACGTTTGATAATTGCTGCAGGGCGCAGATCAAAGAAGGTATCTACCACCGCATGGATCACTTCATCGGAGACTTTAGCAGTACCAAAGGTATCTACCGTAATGGATACAGGGCTTGCTACGCCGATGGCATAAGCCAGCTCCACCTCGCATTTTTTAGCAAGGCCGGCCTTTACCAGATTCTTTGCCACATGGCGGGCAGCATAGGCTGCCGAGCGATCCACCCTCGTAGGATCCTTTCCGGAAAAAGCACCGCCGCCATGGCGACCGTAGCCGCCATAAGTATCGACAATGATCTTACGGCCGGTAAGACCGCTATCTCCCTGCGGGCCGCCGATGACAAAGCGGCCGGTGGGATTGATATAGAATTTCGTATCCTTCAAGAGTTCTGCAGGGATGATCGGGCGAATCACCTTATCCAGAATATCTCTGCGCAACTGCTCCAGTGAAACATCAGGACTATGCTGAGAAGAGACAACCACCGTATCCACCCGAACAGGCTGATCGTCTTCATATTCTACCGTAACCTGCGTCTTTCCATCGGGGCGCAAATAAGGGAGAATTCCCTCTTTGCGCACAAAGGTCAGCTGCTTTGCCAGCTTATGAGCCAAAGAGATGGCCATGGGCATCAACTCTTCTGTCTCGTCTGAAGCGTAGCCAAACATCATGCCCTGATCTCCGGCGCCGGTAGCAAGGCTTGCTTCTTCGTTGCCCTCCTTGGCTTCCCACGCCTTATCCACGCCCATCGCAATATCGGGGGATTGGCGGTCAAGGGTGATCATTACGCCGCAGGTATCGCAATCAAAGCCATACTTTGCGCGGTCATACCCAATCTCACGAATCGCCTGACGAACGATTTTTTGATAATCCACCTGCGCGGTTGTGGTAATCTCGCCCATTACATGGACACTGCCGGTGGTAACCGTGCTCTCGCAAGCAACGCGGGCTTCGGGATCTTGCGCCAAAATTGCATCTAAAATCGAATCGGATATACGGTCGCAAATCTTATCGGGATGCCCTTCAGTAACCGATTCGGAGGTGAACAAATATTTCTTTGCCATTTTTCTTCTTCCTTTCAAAAAAGCGCTCTTGAAAAATCAAGAGCGCTTTGAAAACTTATCTTTCGGAATTGATTCCGCAGGATTTGACACCTTACTTTCGCAGGTTGTCGGGCTTCATTGGGCCTGTCCCTCCGCCACTCTTGATAAATCAATATTCAATTCTTAAGTATTATATCCAAATCCACGAAATTTGTCAAGTTCTTTTTAGGATCGGAGAGAGTTTCTTATAAACAAAAAAGCAGATCACAGAAACGACCATTCCCTTGATCGCGGTAAAGGGCAAATTGAAGATCAGCAAAGATTCGAAAATACTGCTCACCTGCGGCAGAATCGCCTGATAGGCAGAAAGAATTACGTCTTTGGGGATCATGATCTTATAATAAATGGGATAGCTGATAAAAAGATTGATGACCACGCTGGAAGCACCCATGCTCAGTGCACCGACAACCGAGCCCCAAAGGGCGCCGCCGCGGTTCTTATTCGCTTTATAGATCAGTCCCGCGGGGACTACGAAGAAAATCCCCATGAGAAAATTAGCCAATTCCCCTACTCCCGCAGTATTGGTAATAAAAAGATGGAGTGCATTTTTGACAAAGCAGACCAAAACGCCATATAAAGGGCCATAGGCAAAGGAGGCAATCAGGGCAGGCAGCTCCGATAGATCAAATTTGATAAAAGAGGGCACCACCGGAATTCCAAATTCCAGCACCATCAAGACAAAGCCGACCGCGCCCATCAAAGCAGATACGACCCATCCGCGTAATTTCATTTTTTTCATGATTAACTCCTCCTAAAGCCTCATCATTGCGCCATATTTATCATCATCATTTTTTATAAAGATACTTTCGGGTGCAAAGAAAGATAAAATGTTTGTTTTTGTAAAAAAATATTTCCCCGACGGATAAATCCATCGGGGAAATACTAATAAAGCAAATCTTCATAAACTTCTATCATCCGGACTATACCGTCGGTTCAGGAATCACACCTGATCATGCACTATAAAGCGCTCGCAGACTTTACTGCCGGTGGGGAATCACACCCCGCCCCGAAGCTTGATTCAAAATTTTACTTACTCGTTGATAGCGGTAACAACGCCGGAACCAACGGTGCGGCCACCCTCACGGATAGCGAAACGCAGACCCTCTTCGATAGCGATCGGAGTGATCAGCTCAACGTCCATAACAACGTTATCGCCGGGTTTGCACATGTCAACGCCTTCAGGCAGGGTGATAACACCGGTAACGTCGGTAGTTCTGAAATAGAACTGAGGACGATAGTTGGTGAAGAAGGGGCTATGACGGCCACCCTCGTCCTTGGTCAAAACGTAAACCTGACCCTTGAACTTGGTATGGGGATTGATGGAGCCGGGCTTAGCAAGAACCTGACCACGCTTAATGAAGTCGGATCGTAGCCATGTCGTTCTGTGAGCCAAGGAGTTG
>JAZMZQ010000137.1:0-10174 GCA_045586045.1 Eubacteriales bacterium | reverse complement strand
GGTCAATGTCAATGTGGTTAATGTCCAAATTGCAGATGAAAAGTAAATAAAGAAAGGTGCGATCAATTTGATCGCACCTTTATGCATAGCAGAGAAAGAGCGGATCTATGAAGATCCGCTCTTTTTTTATTTGGATTTTTTGAAGCTGCACCAGATGCAGGGCGCCAAGAAAGAGGAAGAATAGCATCCGGAGATAATACCGATCAGCATCGGCAATGCAAAGTTTACAATAGAGGTCAGCCCCTTTACATAGCCGAAGATCAATACCAGCAGAATTGCAGCAGAAGACATCAAGGTTGTATTGATGGTGCGGGTAAGGGACTGCTTAATGCTCTTGTTGACCAATTCTACAACAGGGAGTTTATTACTGCTCAAACGCTTATTTTCGCGGATGCGGTCGAAGATCACCAGAGTATCATTTACAGAGTAACCAAGGATGGTCAGTACTACGGCGATAAAGCCATCGTTGATGGGAATGCCGAAAAGTACAAATACAAAGAAGACTAATGCAATATCATGGCAGAGGGCAATCAAAGCAGTCAGCGCTGCAGTGAAGCCGGAAACCACGGAAAACCGCAAGGTTACATAAAGGATGATAAAGAGAGCAGCCAAACTGATGGCGATGAGGCCGCGGGTCAGGAAGCGATGGCCGATTGCTGCCTCCACATTGGTGGTTGAGCCTTGCTCGATTTTATGATCGGCATATTTTTTGGCCAAAGCATCATAGAGCTTATCTTGCTCATCGGTGGTCAAACTTTTAGTGCCTGCAAGGCTGATGACCAAAGAGGTATCATCGGTTTCATAGCCTTTTGCATTCTGGCAAGTGGCATCGCGCTTTAAGGTATCTTTAACCAATGCCTCTACTTCGGTAGCGTTGATTTCTTTGCCGGTGTAGCTATAGGTCAACTTAGCACCGCCGCTGAAGGTGATATCCAGTTTAACACCATTGACAAAAAGGCCGATAATGCCGGCAAGGAGCAATACGATGGAGATTGAGAAATAAACCCATCTTTTAGAATAGAAGTTAATCATGATTACTCGACCTCCTTTGCAGCTTTATAGCCATAGAATTTCGGATTGCTCATAAACTTATAAGTAGCAAGGGATTCCAGCATCAGCTTGGAGGAGATGATGGAAAGGCCGAAATTCAAGAAAATACCGATCAGCAGGGTATAAGCAAAGGAGAGCATTGCGCCGGTGCCGAATACCATCAGCAGAATGCCGACTGCGGCGGTGGTAACATTGCAATCCAATACAGCGGAGAAGGCGCGGTTATAGCCTGCGGAGATTGCGCCCTTCAAGGTCTTTCCGGCATTGATCTCCTCTTTGATACGCTCGGCGATGATAATATTAGAATCAACGCCCATACCGATTGAGAGGATAATACCGGCGATACCGGGCAGTGTCAGCGTGAGACCCATCAGATGGAAGATCAAAAGCTGCCCCGCTGTCTGCAAAAGCAGAGTGAAGGATGCTGCAATGCCGGGGACACGATAGTAGATGCACATAAATGCCACGATAATGAAGAGGGCAATAATGCCGGCCAGCAGCATGATATTCAGCGCCTGCGTACCCATGGTTGCGCTCACGGAAGAATAGTTGGTGGTTTCCATGGTGAAGGGGAGTGCACCGGAATTGATTTTTGCAGCCAAATCCCGAGATTCATCGGCAGTGAAGCTGCCGGAAATATAGCAAGAGCCTTCGGTAATGGCGGTCTGTACGGTGGCTACACTGATCAGAGTGTCGTCCATCATAATGCCGATTTCACCGCCCACATTCTTGGAGGTTTTTTCTCCGAAAAGCTTGGCGCCTTCGCTATCGAATTCAAGGTTAACGATATACTCGCCTTCCAAATAGCCGGCAGCAGCCTCTTTGACATGATCACCGGTCATAAACTTATCGGTAACCGTATAATGAGAGACGGTAACACCATCATATTTAAGGGGATAAGCACCTTTATCGGTGCTTTCGGCTTGCTTTACAACGTTAAAGGTCAACTGAGCGGTTTCACCCAACTCGGAAATGGCGGCCACAGGGTCAAAATCCTTTTCATTGGCTTGCCAAGGGAATTCTACAAGGATATTCTTATTTTCCTTATCGATGGTTACGGTGCGATCGAGGATATTGTTGCCATCCAGACGCAACTCAATAACAGATTTTGCAGACTCCAACTGATCGTCGGTAGGATTAATAGAGTCGTCTGCGGATTGGAAGGTGGCGCTGACTCCGCCTTTAATGTCGATGCCGAAGCGCATGTAGCTATTCTGCATGGTAGCAATTCCATAAGCAGTATAAGCAACAATGGCAAGGATCACGGCAACAACAATGAAGAAGGAAAGCTTTTGCCACAAACTTGCTTTTCTTTGTCTCATTGGGACCTCCTTGATTTTGGCAAAATTATAGTGAAATTTTGCGATATAATAAACAAAATATATTATATATATAATATATCGGATTGTCAAATCTTTTTTGGAAAAGAAAAAAGCACTCATTGAGTGCTTTTGAATTTGCATACGGAAATTAATTCACATTCCGAGCAACGGGGCTTTCTTGCATCGCAGATTGCGCGCCCATGATGGACCAAATTATGGCAAAATTTAGTTTGATCTTCCGGCGGGATACAAGCTTTTAATTCTCGCTCTACAATCTGCGGGTTATCGCTCTCCACCAATCCCAATCGATTGGAGAGGCGAATGCAATGGGTATCGGCAATGATGGCCGGCTTGCCGTAGATATCGCCGCAGATGAGGTTGGCTGTTTTTCTTCCGATTCCGGAGAGTGTGGTCAACTCCTCGATGGTATCGGGAACTTTTCCGCCGAAGCGAGTCAGAATATCCTGACTCATTTCAATGATACTTTTCGCTTTGGCACGAAAGAATCCGCAGGAATGGACCATCTCGCATAATTCATCGAAATCCGCCTGAGCAAATGCTTCGAGAGTAGGATATTTCTCAAAAAGAGCAGGGGTGATCTGATTGACTCTTGCGTCGGTGCATTGAGCAGAAAGGCGGGTGGCGATCAGTAATTCATAGGGTTTGGTATAATGAAGAGCACATTCCGCATGGGGATATAAATGATTGAGAGTATCAATGATGAAGCGAATTCGCTGCTTTTTGGTCATTTTTCCTCCTTGATTTTAGCCCAGTATTCCTTGGATGCATGCTCTAATTTATTATCACCGAATTCATAATAACGCTTGCCTGCAAGATCGGATGGCAAGTAATTTTGCTTTACGTAATGATTGGGAAAAGAGTGGGGATAAAGATAGCCCCTGCCGTGCCCAAGCTTTTCAGCACCGCCATAATGGCTATCCTGCAGATCAGGCGGGATGACCTGCCCTTTTCCGTTTCGCACATCTTCCAGCGCACTGTCGATTGCCATAATGGCAGAATTGGATTTTGGCGCTGTTGCCAAAAGAATTACTGCTTCTGCCAAAGGAATTCTCGCTTCCGGCAGCCCTAAAGCCTGCGCACAATCGACGCAGGATTTTACGATAGAAACTGCTTGCGGATAAGCAAGCCCGATATCTTCGGCTGCAATAACCATCAGCCTTCTGCAGGGGGCAATCAAATTGCCCGCCTCAAGGAGGCGTGCAAGATAAAGCAGAGCGGCATCGGGATCGGAGCCCCGAATGGATTTTTGAAAGGCAGAGAGAATATCATAATGATAATCTCCGTCTTTATCATAATGATTACCGCTTCTCTGAGAAGCTTCTCGGATCATCTCATCAGTAATCTCAGGATTGTTTTTGGTGAGGGCAAGGGAGATGACTTCGATACAATTGCAGCATTTTCTTACATCCCCGCCGCAGCCATAGGCAATTTTCTTTAAGCCTTCTTCGGAGCATTGGATGGAAAATCCTCTTTGCTCTTCTAAATATGCGATGGAGCGTTTGATGAAGGGGATCATTTCAAGAGCGGCTACCGGCTTGAATTCAAATACGGTGCATCGGCTTAAAATGGCATTATAGACATAAAAATAAGGGTTTTCGGTAGTGGAAGCAATCAGAGTGATGCTTCCGTTTTCAATGAATTCCAAAAGAGATTGCTGCTGCTTTTTATTGAAATATTGGATCTCATCTAAATATAAAAGAATTCCGTTGGGAGCGGAAAAGGGATTGATATCATTGATAATCTCTTTAATATCATTGATGGAGGCGGTGGTGGCATTCAGCCGATAAAGCTTGCGATCGGAGCGATCTGAGATAATGCGGGCGAGGGTGGTTTTTCCCACTCCGCTTGGGCCATAGAAGATCATATTGGGAATCTCGCCGCCTTCGGCAATGGCACGAAGCAGCTTCCCCTCACCCAAAAGATGGCGCTGACCTACCATCTCATCGATGGATTTTGGCCTTAAAATATCGGATAACGGCCGCATCTTTTTGCCTCCTTTTCGCATTTTTTTCAATTATAACAAAAGATCAATGATGATTCAACAGTTTTTTGCATAAATCTCCATTGACAACCGAGAAGATAACAGATAAAATATAAGAGAATAAATACAAGGAGGCTTTCTAAATGATTGAAGAGGTCAAATTGCAACTGAAAAAGAATGCAAATACCATCCGGATGGACGTTATTGAGGAAACTCATAGTGCAAAATCCGGCCATCCCGGTGGATCTCTTTCCATTGCAGATATTTTAGCATATCTGTATTTTGTGGAAATGAATATTGATCCCAAGAATCCCCAATGGGCCGAGCGTGATCGCTTTGTGCTTTCCAAGGGCCATACTGCTCCCGCGCTTTATTCTGCTCTTGCGCGTCGCGGATTTTTTGATCCTGCAGAGTTGATTAATCTGCGCCATATCGGCTCTTTTCTGCAGGGGCATCCCGATATGAAGCATACGCCGGGTGTTGATATGTCTACCGGTTCTTTGGGTCAGGGCATCTCCACTGCTTGCGGCATGGCTCTTTCCGCAAAGAAAAGCGGAGCATCCTATCGCGTTTATACCATTTTGGGTGATGGCGAGATTGAAGAGGGTCAGGTATGGGAGGCATTGATGTTTGCCGCTCATTATAAGTTGGACAATCTCTGCGTTGTTGTGGACGATAATGGCCTTCAAATCGATGGGCCCGTAGCTGAGGTTATGAACAGCGCTTCTATTCAGGAAAAGGCCAAGGCATTTGGTCTCCATGTAATCGATATGGATGGTCATGATTTTGATTCTATCGAAAAAGCCTTCAATGAAGCAAAAGGAATCAGCGGTAAGCCCAGCTTGATTGTAGCGAAGACTGTAAAAGGAAAAGGCGTATCCTTTATGGAAAACCAAGTGAACTGGCACGGGTCTGCGCCCAATGATGAGCAAAAAGAAATTGCACTGAATGAATTGAAGGAGGCGGCAAAATGTCTTTGAAAGAAGCAACAAGAGATAGCTATGGTAAGGCACTGACTGAATTTGCAGAGCAATATGATTTATATGTTTTAGATGCAGATCTTGCTGCAGCCACTAAAACCGGTATTTTCAAAAAAGCATATCCCGAGCGCTTTATTGAATGCGGAATTGCAGAAGGAAATATGATGGGTGTTGCTGCCGGTCTTGCTGCTACCGGTAAGACTGTATTTGCCAGCAGCTTTGCAATGTTTGCTGCAGGGCGTGCATTTGAGCAGGTTCGTAATTCCATCGGTTATCCTCATTTGAATGTCAAAATCGGCGCTACCCATGCAGGAATCTCTGTAGGTGAAGATGGCGCTACCCATCAATGCAATGAGGATATCGCTTTGATGCGTACCATTCCCGGCATGGTTGTATTGAACCCTGCTGATCCTGTAGAGGCTCGCCTTTGCGTAAAGGCTGCCATTGAGCATGAAGGCCCTGTATATCTGCGCTTCGGCAGAATGGCAGTGGATTCCATCTTTGATGAAAATTATAAATTTGAGATTGGAAAAGGCGCTGTTTTGAAGGATGGCAAGGATGTTGCTATTGTTGCTACCGGCCTGATGGTGGCACGGGCAATGGAAGCTGCTGAAAAGCTGGCTGAGGAAGGCATTGATGCCGCTGTCATCAATATGGCCTCAATCAAGCCCTTGGATGCTGATTTAGTATTGCAGTATGCCAAGAAATGCGGCGCGATGGTTACTACCGAGGAGCATTCTGTCATCGGCGGTTTGGGAAGCGCAGTATGCGAAGTGGTATGCGAGCAGGGGAATTGCCCTGTGGTACGCCATGGTGTTGAGGATCAATTCGGTAAGAGCGGCCCCGCCCTTGCTTTGCTGGATCTTTATGAATTGAATGCAGATGGCATTGCTGAAAAAGCACGTTACGCTGTATCTCTGAAAAAATAAAAAAATCGGTGCCGAGAGCATTAGCTCTCGGCACCGAAATGTTTGAGAAATTTTCCTTGACTAAGGCAGAAAAGCATAGTATAATAATCTCATACGATTTGCGGGTATAGTTCATCGGTAGAATGCGACCTTCCCAAGGTTGATAGGTGGGTTCGACTCCCATTACCCGCTCCATAGGCGCCTTCATCAAGGCCCCTTTTTTTGAAAGACAGGGGATCGGTACAATGAGAAAAGATAAAGCAAATTATTATTTGGACATGGCAGAATCGGCCACAGGAAGAGGCACTTGCTTGCGGCGTAATTTTGGTGCGATCATTGTTAAAAACGATGAAATTGTATCTACCGGCTATAACGGTGCGCCCCGTGGGCGGTGCAATTGCTGTGATCTGGGCGAATGTGTTCGCCAGAAGATGGGGGTTCAAAGAGGGGAGCGCTATGAGCTTTGCCGCTCTGTTCATGCGGAGGCGAATTGCATTATCTCTGCTGCTCGGCGGGATATGATCGGCGGAACTCTTTATTTGGTTGGTCATGAGGCTGATACCGGCGAGTATGTAAAAAATACTGCCCCTTGCGCCATGTGTAAGCGTTTGATTATCAACGCCGGCATTAAGGATGTTATTGTTCGGGATACAAAAGACGATTATCATTCTTTTGAAGTGGAGCAATGGATTAAGGATGATGAATCCTTGGAAGGCTCTATGGGCTATTAAACGGAAAAAGGAGTAGGGATGAACCTACTCCTTTCTTTTATTTTTTACATTCGGGCGGAAAGAATTCATTGGTGGGGAAGCATAATTTTTCAAAGAAGCTGCAGGGCTCTTCCTCTTTCGGGCTGCAACATTCTTTTTCGGGAAGGCAGAATTGAGCGGAGGGGATCATGACCTGCACATTGCGCACAATCCGTACGACGCTGAAGAGGCCCAGAGAAAGCACCAATTTTCGATTGGCAATATCCGTAAGCTCCTCGCCAAACATTTCAGCAATTTGTCTGGGCAGATTCATGTTTTCGTTATCACTGCAGCAGCAATTGCAGGAAGATTGAATGATGCGGGTATTGAGTACAATGGGATCAACCACCTCAACCTCTGCAACCGGCAGATTGGTATGGCGGCCTGCTGCGCGTGGGCGACGCTCGGAAGAGAAGGTGGTGGTGCAACCCTCTCCGCCATAGAGAATCACCTTCTTAGTGAAAAATGATAGGCCTTCAATAATGGAAGGGCGATTTCCACCGGTGCATACCTCAAAGCCGGTGCGGAAATAGAAGGTGATATCAACACCATAAAAACCTTTATTAAAGGGAACTTCCTCCAATGAGACATCGGCCCAGATCAGTTCGGATTTTCTTGCACGCACATTGGTGGCGTTGTCGATAAGCGTCTGATCGGCAGGGCTTAAGTAAACACGCATATCGGATAGACAGTCTTTATCTTTGCAGGTGTCGTAGATTTTAGGCAGATTGACGCAGATCTCGTCTGTATAATTTTGAACATCGCAATTGGCAGTATTATTGTTGTCCATAGGTACCTCCTTATTGATGATCTATTGCATTTTATGAAGGAGGACTGTTTTTAGTGAAAATTTATTGAAAAAAAGAGTATTTCATGATATACTTGCCATATACTCTAAAAAGGAATCTGGGGAAATGAAAAAAATCGTTTTATTTTTAATAATGATTGTAATGCTCTTTTCCTTCTGTGGGTGCAGCAGTGTCTCCTCCGAAGATGCTGAGGGTACACTTAAGCAGTTTGTAGAAGCGCTTAAAGTATATGATAAAACTGCCATGTCCGAGCATCTTACGGCCTTTCCTGATCATTCTGCTTATGTATATCTTGATGATATTTTTAATGATACGGGATATATGGAATTGTATCGTCTGCTTTATGGGGATCTTTCTTATGAGATTCAATCCTATGAAGATGATCAAATGGTGGTCTCTTTCACAATGCCGAATGTTCAAAAGCTTTATACGGATGTCTCTGGAATGGTCCTTTCTCTTGCCATGAGCGATACCACTTTGCAGGAAAAGCTTGCGGAAAATGATGAGAATGGGATTGTGCTGATTCGGGAAATGATGCTCTCTCTTGCTGCTCAAAATAAGGGGATTGAGCAAATGACCAAGGAGTTTACCCTTACCTTTAAGAATGGCGGAGAAAAGACATTGATTCTTTGCGATGATGAATTAAAAGCATTGATGACCGGAAATTTCTTTCTTTCTAAAAATATCACTCTTGAAAGTATCGAGAGCGGTAACGGCGAATGAAGAGCAGAAGAATGGTCAATGATGAGATAAAGGAGAAAAAGCTATGTGTGAAATGAACGAGAAAAAAGAGCAAGGTGCAGAGAATATCAGCAATCGCCTTTTGGAAAGCAGATCAATTTTGCTTTTTGGAGATTTGGATGAAAAGAAAGCGGCGTCTGTAATCGCATCTATGCTCTATCTGCAGCAGAAAAATAAGGAAGAGAAAATCACTCTATATATCAATTCATCCGGCGGATGTGAAACGCAGGTTTTGGCGGTTTTTGATGTAATGCAGCATCTTACCTGTCCGGTAGAGACGGTGTGTGTAGGAAAGGCCCATGGCCTTTCTGCCCTGATTCTTGCCGGCGGCACCAAAGGGATGCGCAAGGCTTATGCCAATAGTGAAGTAATGCTGATGCAGGTGGGGCGTGAGCGCACCTTCGGTCAGGCTTCGGATATCGAGCTTGAGACAGAGCATCTTCTTGAGAGTAAAGCCCGCATCTTAGGTATTCTTGCAAAGCTTTGCGGAAAAGAGGCAAAGCATATTGAGGCGGATATGGAGCGCAAATATTGGCTGTATGCCGAGCAAGCAAAAGCGTATGGCTTAATCGACGAAATGATTTAATCTAAACGGGCAAGGAAATTCTTGCCCGTTTATCAGTATAAAGGAGCAAAAGCAAGTGGCAAAGAAGGTAGATTGGGTTAAAAGAATTGGAATCTTAGTTTTCCTGATAGTAGCTGTTGTATCATTTTTATATGGGAATTTTGATTTGTTTGAGAAGGGAATTCCAAATGAAATTGATACAGCCGATACATCGGTCCATTTTATCGATTGCGGGCAGGGAGATAGTATTTTGATTATCTCTGAGGGGGAAACGGCTCTTATTGATACGAGTACCCAAGAAGAATCCGAGAAAGTAGTTGATTATCTTAGGAAAAAAGGTCTTCAAACGCTGGATCACCTGATCCTCAGCCATCCGCATGCCGATCATATGGGTGGCGCTGAGGCAATTTTGGAATCCTTTGAGGTCGATCAAATTCATATGGGGCGCCCCACCAAAGGTACAGAGCCGACCACAGCGTTTTACATAAACTTTTTGAAAAAGGTTCAAGCGCTTGGAAAAAAGATTGATGCCGCCAAGGCGGGCGATAAAATGGAAATCGGGGCTTTCTCGGTAAAGATATTGGGGCCTGTAGAGGCCTATCGAGAGATGAACAATCAATCTTTGGTTTTAAGAATGGAATATGATGAGGTATCTTTTGTATTTACGGGGGATCAAGAAATCAATGCGGAGAAGGATTTATTAGAGCACGTGGAGCCTTCGGAGCTTGATGCCACTGTGCTGAAAATCGGCCATCATGGAAGTGAATCCTCCAGCGGAGGCGCCTTTTTGGATGCGATCTCTCCTCAATATGCGATCATATCTTGCGGAAAAGATAATTCCTATGGCCACCCTGATGAGGAAATTATTGATCGATTGAACCAAAATAATATAAAATATTGGCGAACAGATCAGAGTGGGACAGTGGTAATGGCAACAGATGGAAAAGGCCTTAAGATTGAAAGCGAGAAATAAAATGAAGCGATATAGTGTTGATCGAATGGAAGGAAATATTGCAATTTTAATGGATGATCAAAATATAATAATAGA
>JAZMZQ010000136.1:0-10742 GCA_045586045.1 Eubacteriales bacterium | reverse complement strand
TCGTCGGCGTACATAGGTACGGTAGAGAGCAGATCGGCGGAAAGCAGAAAATTTTATTCAAAATCCGCATCATCATGCGGATTTTTTCCTTATAATAAGAAAGCAAGGAAAAAGAGTGGACTTTCTTTTCTCTTGCTAATTTATAGAATCGGCAGAATTCTTTAGTTCTCTTATTTTCTGCGGTCTGTGCCTTTTTTGACAGTCTGAAGGCTGTAAAAACCAATGGTTTTTACAGCCTTTTTTACATTGTTATGTCCTCAAATTTACAGGGTATTACGAGAGGAAGATCCTGCGGATCAAGTAGAATCTGCGCACCGATACGGCCGCCACTGATGATTATTTCATCAAATAAAATCGCTGTCTCATCAAATACTGCGGGAAATTGCTTTTTCAGACCAATGGCGGTGCAGCCCCCTCTCACATAACCGGTAAGAGTGAATAATTCTTTTACGGGGATTAATTCCACCGCCTTCTCTCCTACTGCTTTTGCAGCCTTCTTAAGATCCAGCTCTTCCGCAACAGGAAGAGCAAATACATAATGCGCCCCGCTTTTCCCTGCCGCGATCAACGATTTGAAAGAGCGCTCTTTTTCTTGCCCCAACTGCTCAGCGATATGAACGCCATCTATGAATTCATCACATTCATAGAGATTCATTCGAAAAGGAATCTTCTTTTGCTCCAGAATTCGCATGGCATTGGTTTTTACTTCCTTACCCATTATTTTGAAGAAATTTTAATAAACTTTTTCTTGCCGCGTTTTAACACAAAGCTGCTCTCTACCTGATCCTTGGTAAAGGTCTTTTTCACATCCAGAACCTTCTCCCCTTCTATAGTTACACCGCCCTGCTCTACAGCACGACGCCCCTCAGAACGGGAAGGTACAAGCCCACTCTTAACAAGCAACGTGATTACATCGACCGCACCATCGGTATAATCCTCTTCTTCCACCACATAGGTAGGCATATTCTCTGCGTTTCCGGCGCCAAAGAGAGCGCGAGCGCTTTCCTCTGCCTTACGGGCTTCTTCCTCACCATGTACAAGAGCTGTAAGCTCATAGGCAAGAATCTCTTTTGCACGATTCAGCTGGCTGCCCTCCCAAGTATCCATCTCATTGATCTGCTCCAACGGCAGGAAAGTCAGCATGCGGATGCACTTTAATACATCGGCATCATTCACATTTCTCCAATATTGATAGAAATCAAAGGGAGAGGTTTTATTGGGATCCAGCCATACTGCACCGCCGGCAGTCTTTCCCATCTTCTTACCTTCACTGGTCAAAAGAAGAGTGATGGTCATGGCATGGGCATCTTTACCCAGCTTTCTGCGGATCAGCTCTGTACCACCCAGCATGTTGCTCCATTGATCATTACCGCCAAATTGCATATTGCAGCCATATTTTTGGAAAAGATAATAGAAATCATAAGATTGCATAATCATGTAGTTGAATTCCAAGAAGGAGAGGCCCTTTTCCATTCTCTGCTTATAACATTCTGCGCGGAGCATGTTATTTACAGAGAAACAAGCGCCGACCTCTCTCAATACATCTACGTAGTTGAGATCCATCAACCAATCAGCGTTATTTACCATCTGGGCTTTTCCTTCGCCGAATTCAATAAAGCGCTCCATTTGCTTCTTAAAGCAATCGCAATTATGCTGAATGGTCTCTCTTGTCATCATAGAACGCATATCGGTACGTCCGGAAGGATCTCCGATCATCGCGGTACCGCCACCAATCAAAGCGATGGGACGATTGCCTGCCATCTGCAGCCGTTTCATCAAGCAAAGTGCCATAAAATGGCCCACATGCAAGCTATCGGCAGTGGGATCAAAGCCAATATAGAAGGTGGCTTTCCCATTATTTACAAGTTCTCTAATCTCCTCTTCATTGGTTACCTGAGCAATCAAGCCACGGGCAACAAGTTCTTCATAAATCTGCATGATTTTCATCCTTTCAATATCAAAGCCCTCTGCTCCCCAAACGGGAGCAGAGGGCAAAAATTCTTTTGCGGTACCACCTCTGCAGCAAATACTTCTCACAAAGTATTCCTCAGTGCGTTCCTGATCAACGCTGCCTTGCTAACGGAAGGCTTCCGCTGCCGCCTACTCTTCCTTCGGGGCAGATGCTCCGGGATGTATTCACAAAGCACTTTCTCCTCCGCCTTACACCAACCGGCGGCTCTCTTTGCAAGAAAAATGCTGCTACTTGTTCCCTTCTCAGCTTGAATAATTTTAACCTTTTTTAATCTCTTTGTCAAGCCCCTATTACGAAATCCCCTCACCATAGTATAAATAGTGTACCGAGGAATTTCCTTCCGCATTGGATATTCGAATTCTTTCAGCTGACTCTTGATCAATATTAAGAATCAAAGGGCGATACTTTTGATATTGATAATTTGCTACCGCGCCGTCCGAAGTAGAAATCGCAATCTTGTTCTCCCCCAATATATTGGGGATATAATCATCAAGATACGCGATCACACCCAAATTCAAAAGCGGGCTCTCTTTATCATTTTTCATAAGAAAACGCAGGACACTTTCGCTGTATGGAAGGCTGATCCGACCGGAAAGGATGGAAAATGCCCCGCTAAGCTCATTCTGCGCTTCTCCATCTATTGAGACATATCGCAACTCGTCATCGCCCGATAAATAACCCTTGATCTGCTGATTTGCAATATATTCTGCAGTAGTATAATCCCCGCCGTATGCAAAGCCGAGAGCCATGTAGATCCACTCTTCAACGGAAAAATCAGACCCACTTTTATAAATAGATTGTAGATCTGTCAATACCGGCTTACCTAAAGCCGAAAGCCCAAAGCAAGCAATCATTCGATCCGCTTGAGAGGCATAGCGATTATTGAGATACTGCTCAAAATACTCCGCAAGAAACTCAGAATCACAAAATTCCTGTGCAACAGCCGCAAGAGAAGCACTAAGCCTTAAATCACCATGCTCCGCCTCTTTTTTAGGCTTGATTCCATCCATTCCCATAAAAGCGGATATGGCCGAAACATCTAAACCTTCTTTATCGGACCAGCTGCCTTTTTCCTGCATTTTTTGAATCAATGCAGCAGCCAAAGCCTGATCAACACGATTGCCTTTGCTATCAATCAAATGAGATAACCCTTCCAACCAAAAATCAAAACGTTCATCTGTAATGGTAAGGGTGGCCTCCCCTTTTACGGGAGACAGCATTAAATCAGACCCATCCGAAGCATAAAACCCTTGGATTCTAATCGCATCATCATTTCTGCCAACTTGGAAAGATTTTATAACGCTATGGGTAAAATTGCCGCTGCTGGCATGCACATATGCTGTATATAATCCGGCGGATAATTTGCCGAAATTAAGCGTTGAATAAGCTCCCTTTTGAGATGTTGTTTCCAGCGTTTTGATATGCACTCCATCTCGATCTGTGATTCCCACCTTAAAATAGCAGGAAGCGTCTTCAGAAAGATAAGAGCCCTGGGCTCGCAAGGCGATCATGCAGTCCTCCTCTTTTTTGAGAGTTTCAGGCACTACTACATCGGTATAAAAGCCTTGCGTTGTAGGCAAATCATAAAAGTGAATTCCGCCCTGTGCTTCTGCAGATACTGCGCGAGCAACCACCTTCCAATGAGTAAGGTCATCGGGCAATTCAAAGGTCAATGAAACCTCTCCGCGAGAATTGGTAGAGACTGTTTCGAAATACGGCGACGGCTCGTATTCGCAATCAAGGATATTAAACCCATCCAAACCTTCATGCAAATATTCCCGCTCGATTTCTCTAAAATCACGATGAGATAAAGCGGTATAGGCTAAATCGTAATATGGTGATATCGCATAGAAATCATAAAGCGGATCCGTCGCATTATGATTGGCAAGATATAAATTGCGATCCATGAGGTTCACGTTCAAAGTAGCCTCTACAGGATTTCCGTCTTTATCCAACACCTTGAAATTTAATATCGGTTTCTCTCCGCTTTCATATTCTTCTTGATCACTCTCGATCTCGATCCTAAGCGTGGAATCCAAATGCTGATATGAGAGCGTTTCGCTGCCCAAAGAATAGATATGCTTTCCATCAAAATAGGCACCAAAAACCACTACCTGCGGCGCATAATCCTTCTTAAACGGGAAGGTTACAATCGGAGAGTCGCTTTGATATACATCTAAGACACCGCCGGAGACCGCAATATAGACAACACTTCCGCTGTTAACACGCTCTCGATTTCGATTATCCCGCACGCGAAGAACAACATTTTCATCGATGCTGTATTCATTCTGCTCAAGCAAAATACGATACGTTCCTTCATTGAGATAATCAAAATTCATTCCCTGTCCCAAATAAATTTGATCTGAAATTTGATTAGAGCCTTTAATATATAAGTTTACATAATATTTTATCTTTGCATCAGATTTTTCATCAAGAGTAAGGGTTGCGATTCCTTCATTGCAAAGCAGATCAAACTTGCGAAGAAGGAAATCCTGCTCTTTATATCGATAGACAGCCTCCGCCTTTTTATTACTTGAATCATACGTAGATCCTGCGGCTTCTTGCTTATAAGAGACCTCATGAAGCTCTGCTGAAATCTCACCGCTAATCGCATTCCCCTTTAGCCAAGAAGGATCAAAGGTTTCTCGAAGCAAGACATCCTCACTCCATTTTTCTGCAGCGGTAAGATCTGCCTCAAAGAGCGCAACGCTGAGCTTGCCATCGAGAT
Source organism: Eubacteriales bacterium (assembly GCA_045586045.1). GTDB lineage: Bacteria > Bacillota > Clostridia > Oscillospirales > QAKW01 > QAKW01. Next base: position 6,042 of record JAZMZQ010000136.1, on the reverse strand, counting down.
ATTGGGATTCAATAATATAATCATTGGCTAATACAAGATAAGCTGCATCGGCATACACCTCTGTATTTTCAACTTTCAAGAAAAGCCTGCACACTGCGTAATTGCCTATCGTTTTATCGATCTCTGCCGCAAAAGTTCCGCTCAAATTTCCGTTTTCATCGGTAATGCCGCTGATGCCTTCACCATTGCTTAAAGAAATCCCTGCTGCAGGCGTTCCATCCGAATGAGTCAACTGCGCATGAAAGGTAATGGATTCTCCCGCCTTATAAGCTTTACGATCGGTTGAAAGTAATAGCCTATATGGCGAGGAGTTCTGACTACTAATTGAAAAATAGGCACTATCAATATGGGTCGACCCCATCATCAGTTTAATTTCTCCATCGCTTTGAGCCGTTGCAGGGAGAGCAATTTTAGCGGTAAATGCACCATTTTGATCTAATTTTAAGGGAATGGGCTCTTCTAAAAAGGGTGCTTCCAGGGTAAGGTCCTCTGCCCGACCAACCCCTTGAATACGGGGTAATACTGCCCCAAAAACACCTATGGTCTCGCCCGAACGATATAAAACAGAATCGGTTGTAAAATAAGTATAATAATTGTTTTGTTGCTCCATTTTTGAATCGGTCTTTGCGCCGTTTAATACAGCGACATAGGGAGAAGAACCATTTTTAATAACCAAGAAACGATTATCCAGTGTTTCAGCGGTATTTTTTAGAATCGCCAATCCCTTTGAAGAAGTCTTCGTGCTTGGAAATCCCTCTAAATCCAGTTGAACATTTGAAAGAGGGATGCCGCTATTCCCATCATTGACCCATACAACATGATCTCCATTTGCGGTAAGAGCATATACCGAAAGATCCGTACTTTGCAAAAGCTGATAAAGCGTTCTACCGCCCAATTCAATTTTCGCAAAATAATACCCTTGAGGAAGTGCCTCCGGATAATTGATAAAAGCAGCATGCGGAATATCATGATAATCATCCACTAAAACCGGTGTGGATTCAAACTCCAATTGTTTATGATCGGCAAGCTCCATGATCCCGCCGGAGACTGTCCCGCTTTTTACGTATTTTTTATAGGCATCGATATAACGTTCGCTATCCTTTAAGGAATAAACTTGAACTTTTGCCGAAGAAATATTAATATTCTCGTATGCAACTGCAGCAAGGGGCTGCTCGTTTACCAAAAAGGTGTCAGAAAGATCAACATCTCGATACAAAAGGTAGGCATAGGCATCTCCATCTTCTGTTTTGAATGTAAAGGAATATTCCTTGCCAAGCGTTACATCATCCGGTCCCTTTACGGTATTCGCTAATGTAACAGTATATAAGGTAGATTCTTCCAACGGAGCAGATGGAATAAAGCCCCACGTCCTGCCATAATGCTCAAAAGAGCCTTCCACCTTCGGGAAAATAGAAAAAGCATCTTCAAATCCTGACACATCGCTATGAGAAAAGGTAACCTCAATCAGAGAATCCACCGATACCTTCCCTTCACCTGCAGGAGAAGTATTTACAATGCTAAATGGATTGTGGGTCTGAAAAGCCCAGCGATAAACGATTGTTCCATTATAGACTGCCGCTAAATTATAAAGCGTATTTTCAGAAAGTTCATCAAAAGAGATTGTATAGCGGCAATCTCCCATCTTTCGAATCGAAAACTCCCCTTTAGGCTCAAGTTTTATCCGCGCCTTCATCTCTTTGGCAGAGACATCCTCATTTGTCTTGATCAGCAACGAAGAATCAATCGGGAAATTCATCATTGAGCCATCTTTCCCTTCAACAGACTCAATAATATTCATCGAACCGCCAACAATGATTTCCTCTTGAGATTGAGGAGAGGAATAAAAGCCAATCGCCACAGCCGCAGACCCGAGGCCTACAACAACAGCAGCAACTGCAGCCCAAATCGCTACCATCCTTTTCTTCCGATTCAAGACCTTTTTCAATATACGTTCACGATTCGGAAAAGCTGATTCTTGACCCATCTTCAAAATTTCAAGCAATTTCATCAGATCATCTCCTCCTCATATTCCGCCAAAAACCGATCATTGATTTCTGCCAATAACGAGGAAAGATTTTTTTCGATCTCCTCTTCGCTTAAATTCAATTCATTAGCAATCTCCGCAAGGCTTAAATTATAATAAACATGATAAGTAAAAGCACGCCGAATCGGTTTGGGCTTTTTCGAAACATAAGCCAAAATATCATGATGGATCATTTTTTCCTCTATAATTTCGCGGTTCAAATTAAATTCTTTCTCAAGAAGTTTTCCAACCGCTATACCGCCGAAAGATACAGCACTTTGCTTTTTCTTAGCCTCTCTCTTATTATAAGAAGCAAGGACTCCTCTCAATGCAGAATACAGGTATTGCTGCATTCCGTCCTCTTCTGTTCTTTTCGCTTTCATAAGCCCTTTATAAACCTTGGAAAAAGCTTTCTCCAAAAGATCTTCTGCATTCAAAAAATCACCGGTTTTGCAAAGCATGTAATTCATTGCGGTTTTATAGTTCCTCTGATAAAATGAGTGAAATTGGGCCAGTCGCTCTTTTCTTTTCATTCAAAAATACTCCTCAGATTATTTCAATCATAGAGTACCATATTTCCCTTAGAATTTCAAGGCATTAAGAAAAGAGGCGCTCCGTAGGGCGCCCTCAGATAGGGAAGAATCGGTTTTGAAACCATCTTTTCCGCCCAAACACAATGAAAAAATCCCGTAATGCGTCAGCATTACGGGATTTTTCTCATTGCGCCTAAACGAAAAATCTGTGTTTCAAAACTGCTTTTGGCACCTTAAAATGGCGCAGTTTGGATGCAAAGCATGGCAAAAAGCGCAGGCATCCTATCGGATGGCGAGCATTTTTAACGTAGATTTGCGCTGAAATGCACCGTTTTAAGGCGAATATTTCCTAACTGAGGGCGCCCCATGGCACCTCTTTTCCTAAAAAATGATTTCGTAATTTTTTATAAAACTTCCATCTGAATAATCCATTAATGTAAGGCTCTTGTAATCTACCTCTTTATATACAAAAACCGACCACTTTTGATCGCCATCCGGATCGCAAATCAAGGGCTTCAAATCCATCAATAAACTCGGAGCGTTTCTTCTTTTCAATACAGTTGTCGCAAGTTCGCCCTTTTCATCATAAATAAACGATGTCAATACAGAAGCAGCCTCTTGATCTTTATGCTCATTCATCATGGATCTAAAGGAACCGCTCAAGAACTGGCAATTCTCTCCATCTGCATAAGCGAGAAACATATAGGTATGCACTTCATCCTTTGCAATTAATTTATCGTCTTTCGATTTCTTTTGAGATAAATCAAAATTTGCGGCCTTAAAAAATTGTTCTTCAACCCCATCACCATCCATATCGCATAGCCATACATCGGTAATAATCAGCGGCTCATTCTCAAAACCATTTTGCTTCAAAATCCCTTTTCCGCATTTTATTAGATTTTCCGCCACCTGCTCCTGCGTAGTAGCAGAATATTCTGTATGAACAGGATTTAGAAATAAGGGCCAATTTCCGTTGGTAGCAAAATACTCTCGATTGCCAAAATCGCCATAGCGCTTAAGATCGGAAAGTTCTAAATGATCGAAATCATAAAGATAGAAGGAATCCTTCCAATTCTTTGCAAAATGGCTATTCAGATCAAAATAAAAATAGGTGCCGTTTTTGATTTTTTGGTTGCCATCTACCGTAAAAGAGATGGGAAATTCCCTGTTTTCTTCACTAAATAATACAACGCGCTCACCCTCAATATTATAATGATCTTCGGGAAGCGCAGGCTTATTTGATTCTTTTTTACATCCACTTAAAAATACTGCAGCGATCAACATCAATAAAATGAACTTTTTCATCTTGATATCCTCCCATTCATTTCTATGAGAGAGATGATCGATTTATACATAAAAAAAGGATGGGGTCTCCCCCATCCCTTTAATTTTAATACATTCCGCCACCCATTTGATTCATGGCAGCAGCTGCCGCAGCGTCTGCTGCAGGATCTTTAATATCAGCCACCAAGCTCTCCGTAGTAAGAACCATGGCAGCAACACTTGCCGCATTTTGCAAAGCACTTCTGGTTACTTTTGCAGGATCAACAATTCCTGCAGCAAGCATGTCGCAATATTCTTCCTTAAAGGCGTCAAAACCATAGTTAATATCGGAATTTTTACGAATGTTTTCGAGGATTACAGAGCCTTCAAGACCGCTGTTTGCAGCAATCTGGCGAACAGGCTCTTCCAGAGCCTTCAGCACAATCTTCACACCGGTCCGTTCGTCTCCATCCACCTCATCAATCAGCTTAGATGCCACATCGATCGCCTTAATATAGGCAGTACCGCCACCGGCAACAATGCCTTCTTCAATGGCAGCCTTCGTTGCAGCCAGAGCATCATCTACGCGAAGCTTCTTCTCATTCATTTCGGTCTCGGTGGCTGCACCAACTTTAATGACCGCTACACCACCGGAAAGCTTTGCAAGGCGCTCTTCCAGCTTTTCTTTATCATAAGAGGAAGTGGTCAGCTCGATTTGGCTTTGGATCTGATCAATACGCGCCTTGATCATCTCTTTATTACCGGAGCCATCGACAATGACAGTCTTCTCTTTTTGAACCTTAATTTGAGCAGCATGACCAAGCATATCGAGAGTGGCCGTCTTAAGATCAAGGCCCAATTCCTCGCTGATTACCTGACCGCCGGTAAGAATGGCGATGTCCTGCAGCATTTCTTTTCTGCTGTCGCCAAAACCGGGGGCCTTTACGGCAACGCAAGAGAAGGTGCCGCGGATCTTATTGAGAATCAAGGTAGCAAGAGCCTCCCCTTCAATATCCTCAGCAATGATCACCAGCTTTTTGCCTGCCTGCACAATCTGCTCCAATACCGGCAAGATCTCTTGAATATTGCCGATCTTCTTATCGGTGATCAAAAGATATGCATCATCGATAATTGCTTCCATCTTATCGGTATCGGTTACCATATAAGGAGTAATATAGCCGCGATCAAACTGCATACCCTCCACTACATCACACTTTGTCTCAGCAGTTTTGGATTTTTCAACAGTGATTACGCCATTGGTCGTAACCTTTTCCATTGCTTCGGCAATCAAATTACCAACCGCTTCATCTGCGGAAGATACAGTTGCTACGCGAGCAATATCCTTACTGCCGCTGATTGCTTGAGAGTTTTGATGAATGGTCTCAACAACGCAATCCACTGCTTTTTGGATGCCTTTACGGACAACCATGGGATTTGCCCCTGCCGCTACATTTTTCATTCCCTCGCGAATCAAAGCCTGCGCCAGCAAGGTTGCGGTAGTAGTACCATCGCCGGCGATATCATTGGTCTTGGTTGAAACCTCTTTTACCAGCTGAGCACCCATATTTTCAAAGGGATCCTCCAGCTCAATATCTTTTGCAATGGTTACACCGTCATTGGTAATCAAAGGGCTGCCGTATTTCTGATCCAATACAACATTTCTACCCTTGGGACCTAAGGTGATTTTTACGGTATTTGCAAGCTTATCAACGCCTGCCTGCAAGGATTTTCTGGCATCCTCGCCATATTGAATTTGCTTTGCCATGTTGGATTCCTCCTTATTCCTCTACTGTAGCTAAGATATCACTCTGGCGCACGAGAAGATATTCTTCCCCGCCAATCTTGATTTCAGTGGTACCGTATTTGCGCAAAACAACACGATCCCCTGCCTTAACAACCATTTCCACTTTATTTCCATCCACATATCCGCCCGGTCCTACTGCAAGCACTTGTGCGATCTGAGGCTTTTCCTGCGCGGAAGCGGTTAAAATAATACCGCTTTGAGTGGTCTCTTCAGCTTCCTCCATCTTGATAACAACCTGATCAAATAAAGGATTCAATTTCATCGATTTTTCCTCCCGTTTGTTTTTAGCACTCTTGCAATTTGAGTGCTAAATATAGTTTAGCATACTTTTTATGAAATGCAAGCATTTTTTTCTAATTTTCATAATTCTTTAATAAATATGAAGAAAGGCCCCTAAATCATGAAAAAAAATCATTTTT
>JAZMZQ010000135.1:0-20606 GCA_045586045.1 Eubacteriales bacterium | reverse complement strand
TCTCAGCAAGGCCCGCCCGCGGGGGCCGATGGCGAGAAGATGCAGGTAGGGGGGCGGCTGCAAGGGAAGCGCGCGGGGCAGCTCTAGTGTGCACGCCATAATGGCGCGGCGCAGCTTGGCCATGGAATAACGCTTGGTTTTGATCAATTCATAAAGATTTTGCAGGTCGGTCGCTTTTGTAAGGGCGGCGCCGATGCGATTTTCCAAGCCCTCGCTGATATTGGCGTATCCTGCAAAGAGGGCGGGATCCTTGGCCTTCAAAAGAGAAAGGATGCCGATTTCGGCGGCGCGGAAATCAAGGGCAGGGCCTTGGGGGATAGGGCAAAATTGAGCCATTTGCTCTTGATGGGCGCGGATATAGGAAGCGGAGGCAAAGGAGCCTTGGGGTGCGCTGTCGTGAGGAGAGGTGCGGCGGATGCCCAGATAAGGGATTCCTCTTTTAAGACATTCTCTGATGTAGCCCAAAGCCAATAGATTATTGGGAGAGCGCAGAAGGGCGCTTTCCTGAGGAAGGAGGGTCTCATAGGCCCGCTGACGGGCTTCCCCGTAGGAAAGGCCTTGCTCCAATGAGGCCCGCAGAGGGGCGGAGAGGGCTTGCTCATCGATAGCGGCCAAGGCGGATAACCCATCGAGATTTTCGCATTCGGTGCCAAACGCCATGGTAATAGGCAGGCCGAAAGAAGCCGCCATCTCCACACCCTTGGCGGCAAAGCGATCACCGTCGGAGAGGGCAAAGGGGAGAGGAAGCTCCACTACAAGGTCTGCGCCGTTTTCGGCAGCGGCGGCAGCGCGGCTCCATTTATCAAAGGCCGCAGGCTCTCCCCGCTGCACAAATGCACCGCTCATGATGCAGACGGTATAGTCTCCTTCCTTCTTGGGCAGACTGCCAAGTAGATAGCGGTGGCCGTTGTGGAAGGGATTAAACTCGCTGATTACGGCATAAATCAATCCCTTGCCCTCCTTTCTGAAAAAAATGTTGAAACTTTCCAAATCCTATTATATAATAAAATAGTGCGAAATAAAAGGTTTTTTTGAAAGGAGATAAATGATCATGAAAATCTTAGTCATTAACGCAGGAAGTTCTTCTTTGAAATATCAGCTTTTTGATATGGATCGGAGCGAGGTGCTGGCAAAGGGTCTTTGCGAGCGAATCGGTCTGGACGGATGCTTCACCCATAAGGCAAAGGGCGAGGAGCTGGTTTTGGAAGAGACCATGAACAATCATTCCGAGGCAATTAAGCTGGTAATGAAGTATCTGACCGACGAAAAGTGGGGCGTAATCTCCGATATTTCCGAGATTTCTGCAGTTGGTCATCGGGCGGTTCACGGCGCCGAGAAATTTGTAGAGGCCACTTTGATGGATGAGGAGAAGCTGGCAGTTATGGATAGCCTTGCCGAGTTTGCTCCCCTGCATAACCCCCCTTCGGTTGTCGGCATTCGTGCTTGCATGGAGGTGATGGGCGAGGATGTCCCTCAGGTCGGCGTATATGATACCGCTTTCCACTATGGCATGCCCAAGACCGCTGCCATCTACCCCATTCCCTATGAATATTATGAGAAATACGGCATCCGCCGCTACGGCTTCCATGGTACCTCTCATGGCTTTGTGGCCGGCGAGTGCGCAAAGCTGCTGGGCAAGGCGCCCGAGGAGCTCAATATTGTAACCTGCCATCTGGGCAATGGTTCCTCCATTGCAGCGGTAAAGGGCGGTAAGTGCGTGGATACCTCCATGGGCTTTACTCCCTTGGCGGGCCTCATGATGGGTACCCGCTGCGGCGATATCGATCCCGCTGTGGCCACCTTTATCATGAATAAAGAAGGGCTTACTCCCGATCAGATGAGCGAGATCATGAATAAAAAGAGCGGTGCTCTGGGTGTGAGCGGCGTTTCCTCCGATTTCAGAGATCTTGCCGCTGAGGCTGAGAAAGGCAACGAGCGTTGCAAGCTGGCATTGGATATGTTCTGCTATCAGGTGAGCAAATATATCGGCGCCTATGCTGCCGCTATGGGCGGTGTAGATGCCATCGTATTTACTGCCGGTATCGGGGAGAACAATGGTGTCATCCGCGAGAAGATCATCAAGAATGTGGAATTCTTGGGCACCAAGCTGGATGCGGAAAAGAACGCTCAGCGTGGATTTGCTCAGGTGGTTTCTGAAGAAGGCAGTCGCGTGCAGGTTTGCGTCATTCCCACCAACGAGGAATTGGCAATCGCTCAGCAGACCTTGAAGGTTATTACTAAATGAGTAAACATTCCAAACGATCCAAAAAACCGTTTCTTCTCCGCTTCTTTATTTCGATGATTGCCACCTTGCTGATTTTCGGCACCGGTCTTTTGGCAATTTATCATTATGTGTTTAGCGGAATGGAGCAAGATGTTGCTTTGGAAAAAGAAGAAATCGGTATCGAGAAAAAGGAAGAATATTTTTCCAATAAAGTGAGAAATATTGCCCTTTTCGGTATTGATACGCTGGATAAAAAAATGGTGGGCAGAAGTGATAGCATCATTATCCTTACCTTGGATGATGAGAGAAAAGAAATTCGCCTATCTGCCATCCAGCGGGATTCCTATGTGGAGATGGAGCATCCCAAGCGTGGTACCATCGATGATAAGATTAACCATGCCCATGCTTATGGCGGCCCCAAGCTTGCGGTAAAGACCCTTAATAAGAATTTCGGCTTGGATATTCAGGATTATGTGGTCATTAATTTTACCAATATGGAAAAGGTCGTGGATATTCTGGGCGGAATTGAGCTGGAGGTCAGCTCCGCTTATCGCTCGGAGGCCAATCATCATATCACCGCCTTGGCTGCAGCGCGGGAAATTCGCCCCAAATTGATCAAAAGCACCGGCAAGCAAAATCTTACCGGCATGCAGGTTTTGGGCATGCTGCGCTGCCGAAAAAAGGTGGGCGGTGTAGGCCAGAGAAGCTCCATGCATGAAATTTTGCTCAATGCTTGCTTTGAAAAGGTAAAGAAAAAGAGTGTGTTGGAATATCCCAATATTGCAAAATCTTTGCTGAAGCTGGTGAAGACAACCCTCTCCTCCTCGGAGGTTACCGAGCTTGGCATCAAGGTGCTGACCGGTGGATATACCATTAAGCAGGAGGTCTTTCCTTTGGCGCAGGATCTGGAGGGTTACGGCGGTCGTATGTATGGAGGGGTCTATTATCTGACCTTTAATAAGGAGACCATGCCGGTCCATTTGAGAGATTTTGTCTATAAAAGCGAGCTTCCGGAAAAGCAAGAGCTTCCGGAGCAAGAAGAGGAACAATAAAAAGAAAAAACTGCAACACGCTGCGTGTTGCAGTTTTTATTTTGCTTAGATGATTTTGATGGTATCAATCACTTGAGGAGTGGTGGGCATATCTAAAGGATTGGTAGCCACTGCGGCAATTTTATCGACCGTCTCCATTCCTTCTACTACCTTGCCGAAAGCCGCATATTGGCCGTCCAAGAAGAAGCCGTCGGCATGCATGATAAAGAATTGGCTGCTGGCAGAATTGGGATCTTGCGCCCGCGCCATGGAGATCACGCCTCTTTCGTGGTGGATGGGATTGGGGAAGCCGTTGGCGGCAAATTCGCCGGGGATGTTTTCATCGCTTCCGCCCATACCATTGCCTAAGGGATCGCCCCCTTGGATCATAAATCCGCTGATGACCCGATGGAAGGTAAGACCATCGTAAAAGCCTTCGCCAACCAACTTTTCAAAATTAGCGACTGTTTTGGGCGCCTTCTCGGGATAAAGCTCCAGCTTGATGACGCCTCCGTCTTTCATGGTGATTTCAATCATGGAAAAAACCTCCTATATAATTATATTTGCGATAAAGGAACAGCAGGTGAGAATCAGCAAGAGGATCATGCCGATATTGCTGAAGGCAAGGCTGAATTGGGTTTTAAGAGGAAGGCCTTGCTCCTTGCCCTCTTCTATGCGAAAGGATTTTATGTTGAGGATAAAGAGGATCATTCCGGCCACCACCAAAATGAAGATTCCGCTATTATAAAGGCTTGAGAGAAGCTGCCAAGGATTGATGGAATTGGAAAGGGCCGATTCACTGTTCATTAAAGAACGGAAGGAATTGACGATAAAAGAACCGTTGAAATTGATAATCATATGCATGAGGATGGTATAAATCAGCCGGCCGGTCTTAATATAGACATAGCCGAAGACGATTCCGACAAAGAACGCATAGAAAAATTGCTGAAAATTGCCGTGAATCATTCCGAAGACCAAGCCGCTTACGACCATGGCAAGCCGCTTGCCATAGGGCAGCAGACGATCGATTATCAGCTTGCGGAAGAGCAGCTCTTCAAAGACGGGAGCAAGAATGACCATGACAACAATGACCATAAGAGGCGAAAAATTCCCCATATATTGCTGCAGCGGATCATGAACTTCATTTCCCTTGACCAAATTCAGCACCTTTGAAAGATAGCTTGAGATGAGTTGGCCCGCATAGACAAATGCATAAGAAATAGCAAAGAAAAGAATGGCCTCCCGAGGAGAAAGCCGCGCCTTTTCAGGCGTTTTTTTAGGCACAGCCGAAAGCATCAGCCCAATCAGGGGCATTGCGATCAAGTAGGACGGGACAATATAAGAGATCCAAAGAAAGAGCTCGCTTTTATAAAAGTCGGGGAAAAATGCCGCTGCGCCGTAGGTGAGGGCGCTTTGAAGAAAGGTGGCCAGCAGGATATAGAGGCAGAGAGAAATGAAAATACGAGAAAAATTTTTTCTCTCTTTTCTCCGCACCATCGGATCTTGCTCCGGCGGCAAAAAGAAATGGGGATGAAAACCTTGCTCCATCATAGCGGCTCCTTTCTTGTTGATAGGTTTATCTTACCATAATCTCCCGCCATTTGCAACCGCCTTGCCTTGATTTTACAAACTGTTCACTTCCTCAACCCAAATGAATTGTGTTGGAAACCTCTTTTGCGACAGGCAACCCAAATGAATTGTGTTGGAAACCTCTTTTGAGACAGGCAACCCAAATGAATTGTGTTGGAAGCCTCTTTTGCGACAGGCAACACAAATGAATTGTGTTGATGGTTTCTTTAGAGACGGATGACCCAAATGAATTGTGTTGGAAACCTCTTTTGAGACGGGTAACACAAATGAATTGTGTCGGAAGCCTCTTTTGAGATGGAGCAACACAAATGAATTGTGTCGGAAGCCTCTTTTTGAGACAGGCAACACAAATAAATTGTGTTGGAAGCCTCTTTTGCGACAGGTAACACAAATGAATTGTGTTGATAGTTTCTTTAAAGACGGATGACCCAAATGAATTGTGTCGGAAGCCTCTTTTGAGACAGGTAACACAAATGAATTGTGTTGGGAAATCTTGGAAGGAGAGGGAAAGAACAATCCCGCAGATTGGATCTGCGGGATTGTGGGTTTATTATTTGATGGGTTTGGTATTCCAGATGTTTTCGGCGTATTCGGTAACGGCGCGGTCGGAAGCGAAGATGCCGGCCTTTGCAATATTGGTCAGGGACATTTTGCTCCAACGCTCCTGATCCTTATAGGTTTCCTCGATACGGGCCTGAGCCTCGCTATAGGCCTTGAAATCGGCAAGAACCATATAGGGATCGGGGCCGATCAGGTAGCGGACAATGGATTCGAAGCTCTTTCCGCCGATTCCTTCTTTCAGGATGGAATCCAAAAGATCTCGGAGATGGGGATCGTTGCGATAAAGCTGATCGGGGCAATAGCCATCGGACTTCCATTGATTGACCTCGGGGGTGGTGAGGCCGAAGAGGAACATATTGTCGTCGCCCACTTGCTGATGAATCTCCACATTGGCGCCATCCAAGGTGCCGATGGTCAGCGCACCGTTGATCATGAATTTCATATTGCCGGTACCGCTGGCTTCCTTCCCTGCCAGAGAGATCTGCTCGCTTACATCGGCGGCGGGGATCAGAATCTCTGCCAGAGAGACCTTATAATCGGAAAGGAAGACTACCTTGAGCATATCGCCCACATCGGGATCATTATTGATCATATCCCCCAGTGCGCAGATAAAGCGGATAATCTCCTTGGCCATGACATAGCCGGCAGAGGCCTTCGCGCCGAAGATAAAGGTATGGGGATAGATCTTTTTGCCCTCTTTTTTAATTTGGCGATAAAGATCATAGATATAAAGAGCGCAGAGCAGCTGGCGCTTATACTCATGAAGGCGCTTGGCCTGCACATCAAAGATGGAATCGGGGTTGACCTTAATGCCTGCCGTCCGCTCAATATAGGCGGCAAGGCGCAGCTTATTCTGCTTTTTAATCTCGGGCAGGCGGGAGAGGACATGGGGATCGTCCTTAAATTGCAGCAGCTTTTCCAGCTGAGCGCCGTCCTTGATGAAACCATCGCCGATCAACTCACGCAGCATATCGGTCAGCCAAGGGTTGGATTCGCAAAGCCAGCGGCGGTGAACGATACCATTGGTAACATTGGTCAGTTTATTGGGATAGATCTCATGGTAATCCTTGAAAAGATCGGCCTTGAGAATATCGCTGTGGAGCGCAGAAACGCCGTTGACGCTATAGCAGCTGGCTACGCAAAGATTGGCCATCCGCACCATGCCGTCGCCGATAATTGCCATGCGGTCGATCGCGTCCCGCTTTTCGGGATGATCCCGATAAACCGCCTCGCAGAAGCGGCGATTGATTTCTTTTACAATGGTATAGATACGGGGCAATCTGCCGGAGAAAAGGCCAACCGACCATTTTTCCAACGCCTCGCTCATAACAGTATGGTTGGTATAAGCCAAGGTGCGGCAGGTGATATCCCATGCATCATCCCAGGAATAATCATGCTCATCCATCAAAAGGCGCATCAGTTCGGGAACGCAAAGGGCGGGATGGGTGTCGTTGATATGGATAACGACCTTATCGGGCAGAGAATCCAAGGATCCGTAATTTTTGATATGGCTTTGCAGGATATTCTGCAAAGAAGCGCTGACAAAGAAATATTGCTGGCGCAGGCGAAGGTTTTTGCCTTCCTCATGATCGTCGGCAGGGTAAAGGACGCGGCTGATCGCCTCGGCCTTGGCATCTCCCTCACAGCTCTTGAGGTATTCCCCGCGGGAGAAGAGGGACATATCGAAATTCTCAAGGCTTTTGGCGCCCCAAAGACGCAGCTTATTGACAATCTTGGAATCATGGCCCGAGATCATCAAATCATAGGGCACCGCCAATACCTTATAATAATTTTTATGAACCGTTTTGAGACCATCCTTGCCCCAGATTTCTTCGACCTGACCGTCGAAATGAATCTCCTGCGCTTCATCGGGGCGGGGCACCAGCCAACCGCCGCCAAGCTCCAGCCAGTTATCGGGGAATTCCATCTGCCAGCCATCGATGATGACCTGCTTGAAGATGCCGAATTCATAGCGAATGGAAAAGCCTACCGCAGGATAATTGCAGGCGGTGAGGGAATCCAGATAGCAGGCGGCCAATCTGCCCAGACCGCCGTTGCCGAGGCCCGCATCGGGCTCCATGGCATAAAGATCCTCCAAATCGGCATTGAAGGATTGAAGAACCTCGCGGACCTCCTTCTCAATGCCCATATTATAGAGATTGTTCTTTAAGGAACGGCCGATCAAAAATTCCATCGACATATAGTAGACCTGCTTGGCCTGCTGCTCCCTAATCATTTTGGAAGCATCTTTTCTGCGTTTGCCAAGTTCCTTGGTAACCAAGGCTACGACGCTTTCATACATTTGCCGTGTGGTGGCGTTTTCAATATCGCAAGCAAATTTCTCTGCTACGATCCGTTGTAATCTTTCTTTGATTTCTTGCTGTGTCATGGGTTTCTCCTATAATTAAATAATATTATTATTAAAAAACAATAAAGGTATTATATCATAAAAAAAAGAAGCACACAATAGAAAAAATGTTTTTTTCCTCTATTATGTGCTTATTTTTTTGAAATTATACTCAGATATTGCGATAAAGAGCCTGATAGGCTTCTACGCTGGGGCCCCAACTGTAGTCTCCTGCCATGGCGTTAAGGCGAGCGCAATTAAAGTTTTCCTGATCGTGGAAAAGCTCGATGCTCCGCCAGAGGGCGTTGGAGAAATCTTCCGCATTGAAGCTTTGGAAGGTGATGCCCCGCCCGCTCTTTTCCTGCGGATTATAGGGCACAACCGTATCGGCAAGGCCACCGGTAGTGTGGACAATGGGCAGCGTGCCGTAGCGCATGGCGATCATCTGCGCCAGCCCGCAGGGCTCAAATTCGCTGGGCATCAGGAAGAAATCGCAGGCGGCATAGATCCGCTGGGCAAGAGCGCCATCGAAAGCAAGGATGACCCTGAGATTCTCAGGATGCCGCGCGGCGGCCTCTTGGAGGAATTGCTCATATTGGGCATCTCCCGTACCCAAGACCACCACCTGCACCTTCTGGCTCATCAGCCAATCCAGCTTATTGACCAAAAGATCCAAGCCCTTTTGATGGGTCAGGCGGGTAACCATCCCGAAGAGGGGCAGCTCTTTTTCTTGGGGCAGGCTCAGCTCCTGCTGAAGGGCCCGCTTATTTTCTGCCTTATTGGCCATATCCTCTGCCGAGAAATTGGCGGGGATACGGGGATCGGTGGCAGGATCGAAAAGATCGGTATCGATGCCGTTGAGGATTCCGTGCAACTTATAGGAGCGCGCATTGAGAATATGCTCCAGCCCGCAGGATTTGGGGGGCGAGAGGATCTCTTGCGCATAGCGGGGGGAAACGGTGGTTACCCGATCGGAGCATTCAATGGCCCCTTTCATGAGATTCAGGCAATCTCCATAGTAAAGCAGGGGCTTTGCCTGCTCATCCAAGCCGAATACGTTGCCCAGAATATAGGGATCATATTTCCCTTGGAATTCAATATTATGAATGGTATAAACCGTCCGGATATTGCCGTATCCTGCCCGCTCTCTGAATTGGGTATCCAGCAATACGGGGATCAGCGCAGTATGCCAATCGTTGCAATGGAGGATATCGGGAATGAAATCGATCAGCGGCAGAGCCTCCAAAACCGCTCTGGAAAAGAAGGCGAAGCGCTCGCCGTCATCATAAGCGCCGTAGATCTCGGGGCGATTGAAATAATATTCATTATCCAAAAGATAATAGGTTACCCCGTCGATATTCGCCTCAAAGATGCCGCAATATTGGCTTCTCCAAGAATTATTGAAGAAGAAAAACATTTTATAGCTGCAAAGATCCTTCAGCTTTTGAGGGATGGCGCCATAGTAGGGGAGAATCACCCGAACATCGTCCCCTGCGCGGCAGAGGGCCTTCGGAAGCGCGCCTGCCACATCTCCGAGACCTCCCACCTTAATGAAGGGGGATGCCTCACTGGCTACATAGAGAATTCGCATAAATTTTATACCTCTTTATCCTTTCCGATGACAAAAGGTGCCTTGGGGGTACCCTTGAGATCGTTGTTTGCGCCGATGGTTACATTTTTATCGGTGATGACATAAGAAACCTTGCTGCCGGCGCCGATTTTGCTCTTTTGCATCAGGATGGCATTTTCCACCACAGCCCCTTCTTCTACGGTAACGCCGCGGAAGAGGATGGAATTTTTGACCGTGCCTTTAATGGTGCATCCATCGGCAATCAGGCTGTTCTCCACCTTGGCATGGTAGCCATAGAAGGTGGGGACAGAGTCCTTAACCTTTGTATAAACCGGGCGGTCCTTGGGGAAAAGCCCCTTCTGCACTGCCGGCTCCAGAATCTCCATTCCTGCAGCGAAGTAATCCTCTGCAGTACGGATGATGCGGGCATATTCTTTATGATGATATGCGCAGATTTTTTTATTCGAAAGATTCTTCTGGACCAGCTCCCGATTCATATGGGTATAGTCCTTATTATAAGCCTCTTCCAGGAAATCCAGAAGATCCTTGCGGCTCATCAGATAAATGCTCAAGGAGCAGGGGCAGGGATTTTCGGTCTCTGCGGGAAGATAGGCAAGATCATTGATCCGGCCGTCCTGATCGATGGAGAGGGTCATTTCTCCTTTGTTGGCGGGGATATCGGCATAAGCGAGGGTGAGATAAGAGCCGGATTGCTCATGGAAGCGGAGCATTTCGTCCAGATCCACATTTGCCACTGCGCCGCCAAAGGCCATAACGACATATTTTTGGTTTTGATCTTCAATATAGCCCTTGATGGAGCGCAAAGCATCCAATCTGCCGCGGGCGGCGATGGTATGAGAATCGGGGCGCGCCAAGGGGGAGAGCATGGTAAGGCCGCCTTTGCGGCGATTGAGATCCCAATCCTCGCCGCTTCCTAAATGATCTACCAAGGAACCATAATTTTCCTTGGCAATGATGCCCACATTGGTGATTTGAGCATTGACCATGGCGGAGAGGGTGAAATCGATGGTACGATAGCGGCCTGCATAAGGCAGGGATGCCGGGGTACGGATGGCGGTCAGGGAGTTAAAAAGACCGCTTTCACTATAGTGATCGGAGAAAATAATGCCAAGTGCGTTCATGATTATTCCGCCTCCTTTACAGTATTGGGCTTGATCATTTCCTTGGGGAGGACCTTCTGCCCTGCTTTTACAGTCGCGCCGGAGCCAACGACCGCAATGCCCCATTCCCCATCATAATTTTCGGGCTCTGCGCCGATGATCGCGCCATCCTCAATGATGGCATCGGGGGCGATGATGGCATATTTAATGGTGCAGTTTTTACCAATCTTGGTATTTTCCATAACGACAGCGGAATTCAGCTTGGAGCCTTCCTCCACTTCGACGCCGGAGAAGAGGACGCTATACCAAAGAGAGCAACCCTTCAAGGAGCAATTTTCAGTAACAGCCGATTCGCCGATCTCCACATCCTTGCCGATATATTGGGGCAGCAGGCTATGGCCGTGGCGGGCATAGATCTTCCAATCCGGATCGGAAAGATTCAAGGGGATATTGGGGTTGAGCAGATCCATATTGGCCTCCCAAAGGCTTTCGATGGTGCCCACATCCTTCCAATAGCCATCAAAAGGATAAGCAAACATCCGCTCACCTGCCTCCAGCATGGCGGGCAGGACATTCTTGCCGAAATCGTTGCTGCTGCCTTCGGTCTTTTCGTCTTCGATCAGATAATGGCGCAGCTTCTTCCAAGTGAAGGTATAGACCCCCATGGATGCCCGATTGGACTTGGGTACGGGAGGCTTCTCCTCGAATTCATAAATCTTATCGTCCTCATCGGCGTTGACAATACCAAAGCGGCTTGCCTCCTCCAAGGGAACGCTTAAGGTGGCGATGGTGGCATCGGCCTTTTTCTCTTTATGGAACTCAATCATTTTATTGTAGTCCATTTTATAAATATGGTCGCCGGAAAGGATGACCACATATTCGGGATCATATTTTTCAATAAATTCGATATTCTGATAGATGGCATTTGCAGTTCCCTTATACCACTCACCCGTAGCGCCGGAGACATAGGGGGGAAGGATATGTACTCCACCGTTCATTCGATCAAGATCCCAAGGCTGGCCGTTGCCGATGTAGGAATGAAGCTCCAAGGGGCGGTATTGGGTCAGTACACCGACCGTATCGATTCCGGAATTGACGCAGTTGGACAACGGAAAGTCAATAATACGGTATTTTCCGCCGAAGGGAATTGCAGGCTTTGCGGTCTCTTGGGTCAGGACATAGAGACGGCTTCCCTGCCCGCCTGCCAAAAGCATCGCAAGGGCTTCTTTGTTTTTCATCTTGAATATTCCTCCTAAACTTTCATCTTCATCGCGCTTTTTGAGACAGTCTATGACAAGCTCCTCTCAAAAATGAGCGGTAAGGATATTTTTCTACTTTTTAGTATAACTCATTTATAATAAAATCGGTAGGGAAATTTGGCGGAATCTTGAAAAATCCATTATTTGCATAAATTTTATGCGATAAAATTGTGCAAATTAACCAAAAATATTTTTTGCGAATAAAATAAATTGGAATAATAGACAAATACAAAAAGCATTCTACTTGACAAAACCGAAAAAATCGAATAAGGTATAAGCATGGTTTATTATGATAGCAGAAAAACAGAATATAAAACCCCCTTTGGTGCCCTGCGGGCAGGGGAGCCGATGACCTTGCGGATGATCCTGAAAGAGGAGCCTTGCTGCAAGCGGATTCGCGCCGTCTTTCGCTATGAAGAAGGGGCTCAGGAGGAGCGTTATTTAGAGCGAGTAGACGAGGAAACCTTTGAGGGGCGCTTTACCCTTCCGAGGGCGGGCCTTTGTTTCTATCGCTTTGAAGCAGAGACAGCGGCGGGCGGCTTGCTCTTTATCGGCACTGCCGACGGCCATCAGGCTACCATCGGCGATTGGCTGCCCGAATGGCGGCTTACGGTCTATGATCAGGATTTTGATACCCCCGAGGAGCTGGCGGGAGGAATCTGGTATCAGATCTTCCCCGATCGCTTTTATAAAGGGGACTATATCCAAAAGCGAAAGGAAAAAGGGGCAAGAATCTATCATGAGCGCTGGGATGAGCGCCCTCTTTTTACCCAAGATCGCGCCGATTTTAAGGGCAACGATTTCTTTGGCGGAAATCTTTTGGGGATTATGGAAAAGCTCCCCTATCTTGCGGAGCTTGGGGTGGATCTCATTTATCTCAATCCCATTTTTGAGAGCGGGGAAAATCATCGCTACAGCACGGCTGATTATGAGCAGATTGATCCTCTTTTGGGAGAGAATGAGGATTTTTCAGCCCTTTGCCAAAGCGCGAAGGAATGGGGAATCCGCATCGTCTTGGATGGGGTCTTTTCCCATACCGGCGCCAACAGCCGCTATTTCAATAAAGAAGGTCTTTATCCCGAATTGGGGGCTTATCAGAGCAAGGAAAGTCCCTTTTATCATTGGTATAAATTTGAAAAATTTCCCAAGAAATACGATTGCTGGTGGGGGTTCCCTGCCCTGCCCTGCGTGGATGAGACCGCTCCGGATTTTATGAGCTATATCAACGGGGAGCAGGGGATCGCCGCCCTTTGGATGGAGCGGGGCGCCTATGGCTGGCGGCTGGATGTGGCAGATGAGCTGCCCGATGCCTTTTTGGAAGCTTTTCGCAAGCGGGTCAAGGCGCAAAATCCTCAAAGCATTATCATCGGCGAGGTCTGGGAAAATGCGGTAGAGAAGGTCAGCTACGGCAAGCGCCGCAAATTCCTGCTGGGCCGCCAATGCGATACAGTGATGAATTATCCTTGGCTGGATGCCATTGTGGCGTTGCTCAAAAAGGGCGATACGAATGCTTTTTATGAAAGCATCACAGAGCTTTTGGAAAGCTATCCTCAGCCTGCGTTGCGGTGCTTGATGAATATCCTTTCCACCCATGATATTCCGAGAATCCTCAATCGGCTGGGAGCGGAGAGCATCCCGCCCAGAGAATTTCAGGCGGATAATTATCTATCGGTAGAGCAGCGCAAAAAGGGCACCGCTCTTATGAAAAAAGCGGCGCTGCTGCAATTTACTTTGCCTGGAATTCCCTGCATATTTTATGGGGATGAGCTTGGAATGGAGGGCTATGGAGATCCTTATTGCCGCGGGACCTATCCTTGGGGCGGAGGCGATGGGGAGCTGCTGGGCTTTTATAAAAGCTTGGGTGCTCTTCGCAAGCAGTATCGCGAAGCCTTTGCAGGGGAATTTCGTTTTATTTCCCATGAAAAGGGTGTACTTTGCTATGAGCGGGGCGATGCGCTTTCTCTCTTGATGAATTTCGGGAAAACCCCCGTTCCCATCCAAGGAACGCTTCTGATCGGTGAAGGATGCGCCGATGGAAGGGTCTTGCCGGAGGGCTACGGATTGTTTTTGAAGCATATAATGAAGAAAGATTGACAAAGAATTTACTAAAAGATATACTGAATATATAAAATCATAAAAAGGAGAGCGGATATGTTTAAGAGAAGCAATGTAACCAATCTGATTATGGAGCAGCTGAAGGATGTGGAGGGCTGCCTGATCAATTTTGAGAATTTTATGCGTGCTGCTGCCACTCCGGAAGCAGTGCCCGAGACTTTGCGTGCGCTGGAGAGCGGCGTGGTGCAGATGGAGGCGGCTGCCGACCGTTCCTTGAGCAGAATGATCGAATCCTTGGGGCAGACTCCTTCTCTCCTGCCCGCCACCCGTCAGGATCTCATTACCATCGGCACCAGCTGCGATAGCGTGGCCAATAAATGCGAGCACCTTGCCGTGATGATGGTCATGCAGCAGTTCCGTTTCCCTACTGATTATAAAGAAGATATCAAAGGGATTTTAACCATCACCCATGAGCAGTTTGAGCTGTTGGAGAAGAGCGTTCATAAGCTTTTTTCTAAATTCGGTGATATGTTGAAGGATCATGGTATTCTCTATGAAATCCGTGATTTGGAATCCAAGGTGGATAAGATCGAGTCGAAACTCTTTGAAGATGCCTATTCCAGAGCCGATTTGGATCTTGCTCAGAAGCAGCAGTTGGCTTATTTTATCGAGACCCTTTGCGATCTTTCCGATATTATCGAGAATATTGCCGATAAAATCCAGATCATGCTGATTACAAGAAAGGCGTAAGATGACATGATATATCTATTGTTGTTGGGCGGCGTTTTTATGGGTTGGTCCTTGGGGACCAATGATGCCGCCAATGCCTTCGGCACTGCAGTGGCGACCCGTGTGGTGAAATATCGCCATGCGGTTGCAATTATTGCGGGTTTGGTGATCTTGGGCGCTTTTATCGGCGGGCAGAATAATATCGATAAGATCGCAGAGCTTTCCGAGAGCAACCGTGTAACCGCTTCTTTCCAAGAGGTAGAGGATGCCGTTGAAGCGGGCGAGGAAGATGCGCTTCGGCTGAAAAGTGCGCTGAAGGCCTTTATCATCTTTGCTTGCGCGGGAATCACCGTATTTATTATGAGCTACTTAAAATTCCCCGTCTCTGCCAATCAATCCATCACCGGCGCCATTATCGGATGGGGATTATTCCACGCGGATTACGGCGACCCGAATGTGCTGGCGGTGAATCTGCCCCAGATCGGGAAATTTGCCTCCACTTGGCTGCTCAATCCTTTGGGTGCTGCCGTTATTTCTTTTGTTTTGGTTTTTATTGTAGATAAGTTTTTTGAAAAGTGGATTACCACCCTGCGGTCTTATGATATCATCATCAAGATCGGCTATCTGGCGGCAGGAACATTTGCTTCTTATAGTATCGGCCTGAATAGTTCTGCCAATGTAACCGCTCTTTATTATGATCCTTATTTTTCCAAGACCGGCGTGGCCGCCAATATTCTTACCGATGCCCGCATCACCGCTCTGATCGGCGGTATTGCCATCGCCATCGGTGTCCTTACCTTCTCTAAGCGGGTCATGATGACTGTCGGCGGCAGCATTGCCGAAATCAGCCAGGTAGAGGGCTTTGTGGTGATTATCGCCATGTCCTTGACGATTGTGATTATGGGCGAATGGATGCATATTCCCGTCTCCACCTCTCAGGCAGTGGTCGGCGCTGTCATGGGCGCAGGGCTTGTGAAGGGGGTTCGGAATGTCCATTTCGGGGTCTTCAAGAATATTGCCATTGCGTGGGTCAGCTCTCCCACGGTGGCAGGCCTCCTAACTTATCTGGTTGCTCTTGCAACTAAAAATTATTTTGCATAAAAAATGCTCCTTTCGGTTTTTTCCGAAAGGAGCCTCTTTTTTATCTGAAAAAGTATCGAAGGGTGCCCCTTTGGAATATTTCTATTTTTTTCTTGACAAAATAAAAACTACCTTGTATAATAAACAAGCATTATTCAAAAGCAATGATCCATTAGCTCAGTTGGCAGAGCATTTGACTTTTAATCAAAGGGTCCGGAGTTCGAGTCTCCGATGGATCACCAAAAAAGCAGGTAACCGAAGTTACCTGCTTTTTCTTTGTTCTTTTTTAAGATCTAATCGTAGGATTCCGACTAAGATGGAAATCAAGGAAAAGCTTTCGGTCAGGATCCCGCCGATGGAGAAATTAAAAATGTTGTAAATCAACCAAAGGGGAGAGCTGATCAGGGAAAACAGCCGCACCTGTGCCGCTTGCTTCATTCGGAAGGAAATGGTGGTGGAGATCATGCCGAGGGTGGGGAGCAGCTCCAAAAGAAGATTGGCAAGCGTGGGCGCGATGCCGAAAAAGGCAAAGCTTGCGCCGTAGATCCCAATGGGCAGGATCGAAAATAGGAGAATCCAAAAGGGGGAAGCGGCCCATTTTTGATCTCGCTTGGAATAGATCAGCGCGCGGACTGCGGCCATGAAATTCAAGAGTGCGCCGGTGATGGCTCCCAATAAAAGGAAATGCACTGCAAAGAGAAAGGAAGAGCAAAATTGGAAAAGCACAATCCTCTTTTGCGTCTTTTGCTGAAAGGAAAGCAGGGCGATGGTCATGGCGATGATGCTGAGGGCTTGGGCAAAGATTGGGATGACGGGCATGGGAAAATCTCCTTTCTTTTTTAGTATTATAGAAGGGCCAAAGAGAAAGGTCAAGAAAAATTTTTGGAGAAAAATAAAGGTATTTTGTCTTTTTTTCTGTATTAGTATAATAGGAGGACTTGAAGGATGAATTTTTGTGAACAGCAACAACAATTTGAGCGCGACTACCTTTCCCCTTTTGCGGCCCTTTCTGCCGAGAGTAAGGGGCGTCAGTTTCCTCAAGAGCCCTGCCCGCTGCGCACCTGCTACAGTCGGGATCGGGATCGGATCGTTCATTCCAAGGCCTTTCGCCGCTTAAAGCATAAGACGCAGGTTTTCTTAAGCCCCAGCGGCGATCATTATCGCACGCGGCTGACCCATACCTTAGAGGTTTCCCAAATCGCCCGCACCATTGCAAGAGCCTTGCGGCTCAACGAGGATCTGACAGAAGCCATCGCCATGGGCCATGATCTGGGCCATACCCCCTTCGGCCATGCGGGAGAGCGGGCGCTCAATGAGGTGAGCAGCCTGCATTTTTCTCATAATGAGCAGAGCGTGCGGGTGGCAAGAGTGCTGGAGAAGCTGAATCTGACCGTAGAGGTATTGGACGGAATGGGCAACCATACCGGCCCCAAGCTTCCCGAAACCTATGAAGGGCAGGTGGTGCGGCTTTCCGACCGTATTGCCTATATCAACCATGATATCGACGATGCTCTGCGAGGCGGAATCATCCGTTCGGAGGACCTGCCGGAGCAGGTGGTAAGGGTCTTGGGCGCAAGCCATGGAGAACGGATCAATACGTTGGTCCGCGGCGTGGTCGATCATAGTTTGGATAATAATCAGGTCTCCTTGTATCCCGAGGTGCAGATTGATCCCGAGGTAGGCGAGGCAATGGATCTTTTGCGGGCCTTTATGTTTGAGCGGGTTTATACCGGCTCCAAGGCAAAAGAGGAAGAGGCAAAGGCCGAGCGTCTGATGCAGCGGCTCTATCAGCATTTTATGGAAAATCCTCAGCAAATTCCCGCCGAGTATGGGGCTGTGATGGAGCAAGAGGGAAAAGAGCGGGCGGTTTTGGATTATCTGGCCGGAATGAGCGATACTTATGTTGTAAGAGTTTATAGAGAAATATACCTGCCGAAAGGATGGGAATTGTAAATGGCATTTGACAGCCGCTTTTTAGCGGAGCTGAAGGGCCGCAATCCGATCGCAGAGGTAATCGGCCTCTATGTGGGGCTGAAGAGAAACGGTACCCGCCATGTGGGGCTTTGCCCTTTTCATGGAGAGAAAACCCCTTCTTTCACCGTATTTGAAGAGACGGCCTCTTATTATTGCTTCGGCTGCGGCGCAGGTGGAGATGTCATCACCTTCACCATGAAATATAATAACTTGGATTATCTGGAGGCGGTGCGTTCCCTTGCCGAGCGGGCAGGGCTTGCGCTGCCGGAGGAGGAAGATCGGGCAGGAAATTTCCGCCGCAAAAAAAGAGAGCGGCAGTATGAGATGCATAAGCTTGCCGCCCGCTTCTTCTATAAAACCCTCATGAGCGAGAGCGGTAAAGAAGGCCTTGCTTACCTGACCAACCGCGGAATCGGCATAGAGGCGATCAAGAAATTCGGGCTGGGCTTTGCCCCCGATTCCTTTGATGCTTTGAAGAATCATCTGCAAAAGGAAGGCTATAGCTGGGAGGAGATGCTGGAGGCAGGGCTTTTGGCGAAAAATGAGCGCAGCCGCCATCCTTACGATAAATTTCGCAATCGGGTGATGTTCCCCGTCTTTGATCTGCGAGGGAATGTGGTGGCTTTTTCCGGCCGTATTTTAGGGGACGGGCAGCCCAAATATCTCAACTCTCCCGAGACGGATATTTATACCAAAGGCAACTGCGTCTTCGGGCTGCATCTTGCCAAAAATCAAAAGGACGGTCTTTTGATCCTATGCGAGGGCAACTTGGATGTGGTTTCTCTGGTGCAGGCAGGCTTTGAGGGGGCGGTGGCGCCCTTGGGCACCGCCTTTACCAAGGAGCAGGCAAGGATTTTGGCCAAATACGCCAAGACGGTTGTGGTGGCCTTTGATAATGACTCGGCAGGCCTGAAGGCCACAGAGAAAGCCATTCGTTTCTTGGAAGAAAACGGAATTCCCGTGCGGGTGCTGCAGATGAGCGGCGCCAAGGATCCCGATGAATTTATTAAGACCTATGGAAAAGAGCGATTCGAGATGCTCTTGAAAAGCTCCAAAACCCCCGTTGAATTTGAGCTGGACAAGCTCAAAGCAGGCTTGGATCTGAAGGATACGGCCATGAAGGTGGAATATCTTCGCAAGGCGGTCGGCGTGGTAGCGGGAGTCGCAAGCGCAGTGGAGCGGGATGTCTATATCAGCAAGCTGGCAAGAGAGGTGGAGATCCGATCAGAGGCGGTGCGAGATGAAGTGGAGCGTGCCCGCAAGCGCAAGGCTTCGGCGCAGAGGCGGCAGGAGCTGAAAAGCGGCGAGCAGGAGCTTAAGGGGACTTACGATCGGGTCAATCCCGAGCGGGCAGGCGAGCTGCGCGGGGCAAAAGCCGAGGAGATGCTGATGGCGCTCCTTTGCAAGCATCCCGATTTGGTAGGGAAAGCAAAAGAGAAGCTCCTTCCCGAGGAATTTCTCACCTCCTTCAACCGAAGGGTTTATCAATTTATTTTGGATGAATACGGAGAAGCATCCGATACCGCCATGCCGGTCTTTGCCAAGGCGTTTGATGATAAGGAGATGGCAAGAATTTCCTTTTTCATCAATACCCCCATCCTGAGCGGGGTGCCGGCGGCGCAGATGGAGGATTGCATCCGCATCATAAAAGAAGAAGGGGCGAAAAAGATTGATTTGGGGGCGCTTTCTCCCGAGGAGATCATGAAACGATTAAAAGGAGATTAAGGATGAATATTGAAAAGAAGTCATTTTACAAAGAACTGCTGGAGCTTGGAAAAAGCAAAGGCTCCCTCTCCAATCGGGAGATCATGGATATTTTGGATGAGGTGAGCCTTGATCCGGAGCAGATCGAAAAGCTTTATGATATGCTGGAGGAGCAGGGCATCGAGATCATCGAGGATTCCAATGAGGATATGGATGATCTGGAGCAGATTGCGGAGCAGGTAGAGTCCAAGGACGAAGAGGGCAGCCAGATTGATGCAGGGGAGCATACGCTGGTGGATGACCCTGTAAAGGTCTATCTGAAAGAGATCGGCAAAGTGCCTTTGCTCAGCGGTGAAGAAGAAGTAGAGCTTGCTAAAAAGATGCTCAGCGGCACCGAGGCGCAAAAGACTTTGGATCTGATGAAGATGAGAGACGAGGGCGAGCCTATTGAGGATGAAGATCTTCAAATGATGCTGGAATCCCTGCCCGAGAGTTTCTCCGAGGAGGAGCTGGCAGCGCTCAACAAGACGATTTCTGCAGGCCAGAGAGCCAAGCAGCGCCTTTCCGAGGCCAACCTGCGCTTGGTGGTTTCGATTGCAAAGCGGTATGTGGGCCGCGGAATGCATTTTCTGGATCTGATCCAAGAGGGAAATCTGGGCCTGATCAAGGCGGTTGAAAAATTCGATTATGAAAAGGGCTATAAATTCTCCACCTACGCCACATGGTGGATTCGGCAGGCCATCACCCGTGCCATTGCCGATCAGGCAAGAACCATCCGAATCCCCGTTCATATGGTGGAGACCATCAATCGGGTGATGCGGGTTTCCCGCCAGCTGGTGCAGGAGCTGGGAAGAGATCCCACCAGCGAGGAGATTGCAAGAGAGATCAATCAGCCGGAGGAGAAGGTCCGAGAGATTTTGAAAATTGCTTTGGATCCTGTCTCTTTGGAGACGCCCATCGGCGAAGAGGAGGATAGCCATCTGGGCGATTTTATCCCCGATGAGGATATCCCCGCCCCTGTGGAGGCCACCTCGCAGATTATGCTCAAGGAGCAGCTTGCGGAAGTGTTGGATACCCTCACTCCCAGAGAGGCCAAGGTGCTGGAGCTGCGTTTTGGCTTGCGGGACGGCCGTCAGCGCACCTTGGAAGAGGTGGGCAAGGTCTTTGATGTAACCCGTGAGCGGATTCGTCAGATCGAATCCAAGGCATTGCGGAAGCTGCGCCACCCCAGCAGAAGCCGCAAGCTCAAAGACTTTTTGGACAATTAAGACCGCCGAAAACGGCGCATCTTACGCTTTGTTGAAAAAATCTTAAATGGTGTATAAAAAATGCGAAGAAGCAAATGCTTCTTCGCATTTTTT
>JAZMZQ010000134.1:0-2096 GCA_045586045.1 Eubacteriales bacterium | reverse complement strand
GAATTCTGCCGATTCAATAAATCAGCAAGGGAAAAGAAATCCTACTCTTTTTCCTTGCTTTCTTATTATAAGGAAAAATCCGCATGATGATGCGGATTTAGATTGAAATTTTCTGCTTTCCGCCGATCTGCTCTCTACCGTGCGTCAAACCTAATGGTAACCGTTCCATTTTGCATGGTGGCAAAATATCCACTTATACCATTAGGTCCTCCTTTTCCCCAACAAAACTTCGGTTTTGTCGGGGACCCCGAAAAAAACGCCGACGAGAACAGATCGACGAAATCTGCACTCTTTTTTGAAAGTCTCCCAGCGTGTCAAAACCTCCGCAGGAGTTTTTTGACACGTTGAATAAAAACAGGCTGTCAGAATGACAGCCTGTTTTTATTCAACCGATTCAAACATGGTGTTGGCTTCCTCGGCTTTGATGAAATCTACGATCTTTAAGATGCGGACTTTCGTTTGCTTTTCGCCGAATCCGATGCAGATGATATCGCCTTCCTTTACCGTAGTAGAGGCCTTGGCAACCTTATCGTTTACGGTGATTCTGCCGCTGTTGCAAGCTTCGGTGGCAACGGTGCGCCGCTTGATCAGGCGGCTGATTTTCAAAAATTTATCGATTCGCATAATACTCTCCCGATGAAAGAAAAAACGGCGCTTGAACAAGCGCCGATTTTTTCAGTAATAAAACTTAGGCAATGTAGTCCTTAAAAGCTTTGCCTGCCTTGAAAGCGGGAGCCTTGGAAGCAGCGATGGTGATCTCTTCGCCGGTTCTGGGGTTCTTACCCTTTCTTGCAGCCTTAGCGCGAACTTCGAAAGAGCCGAAGCCAACCAGCTGAACTTTGTCGCCCTTCTTCAGAGCTTCTTTGATCTCGTCCAATACAGCGGCAACAACCTCGCCGGCCTCTTTCTGGGATACATTTGCTTTAGCTGCAACAGCAGCAATGAGTTCTGCTTTTTTCATTTGAACATTCCTCCAAAAATATTTAATTGATACATACATTATGCCTTATTTTTTTGATTTTTGCAAGTGTTTTTTATGAATTTTTATTAAAATTAGTGTTTTTTGGGTATTTTTTTTGTTATTTCCCGCTCCAAAGCCTCTTCCGGATCTATTTTTTGCACTTTTGCGAGTCGGCAGAGGGTGAAAAGAGCGGCGCCGAGGTGCTCTGCATCGGGGGTGCTTTTCAGGCGATGGATCTGTTTTTCCAGCAATTCATATAAAGGCTCTTTGGATTCATGGGGATAAAGCCTGCCGGCAAACTTTTCAGCCCGTGTCAAAGAGGGGAGGGTCTTGGCGATTCCCTCCAGCTCTTCTGCGGTGGTTTTTTGCCCTTTTTCCAGCCGCTTGATGGCAAGCCAACCATCCTCGGAGGAGCCGGATGCATCGGGCGCATCGGCAAAGATATGAGGATGGCGGAAGATGAGTTTTTTACAAACACGGTCGTAAATATCCTGTAAAGTAAATGTACTTTCCTCTTCTCCGATGATTCCATGAAAATAAACCTGCATCAAAAGGTCTCCGAATTCTTCGCGCATCATGGCGGCATCATTTCGATCGATCGCTTCTGCTGCTTCATAGGCCTCTTCAATAATGCCGCGGCGGATGGATTGATGGGTTTGCACCCGATCCCAAGGGCAGCCGTCCGGCCGCCGAAGAAGAGTGAGGATCTCATAGAGATCCTCACTTGAATAATGCTCTTTATTTTTGAATTTCAATGCTTCATTCTTCATGGAGCCAACCCTTTCGCTCTAATAATGCGCCTATTTTCTCACCCTTCGGAATAAAGGTCATATCTTCCTTGGCCAATGCCTTAAAGAGCAATAGGCAGATGGTGTAAATGAACACCGCTATGCCCAAAGCAGGGAAGAGGGCAAGCTTGGAAGAGAGCCCGATCCGGCAGAGCAGCCACCAGCTTCCGTATGCGGCAGCGCTGCAAATAACGCTGCTGACCAGCGGCTTCCAAAAAACGCTTAAGGGGAAGCGGAATTGCAGATGGCGGGCAATGAAGATTAAATTCAAGGTAATAATCAGCCCATAGCATACAAAAGTACCGACAGGCGCGCCCATGATACCGTTTTGAGGGACCAAAAGAAGA
>JAZMZQ010000133.1:0-3532 GCA_045586045.1 Eubacteriales bacterium | reverse complement strand
TACAGCCTCTTTTTTGGGGATAGGAAAAAATGTTTGAAACCTTCGTAAATCGAGCCGTAACCAAAGGTTACGGGATACCCGAAGGCGAAATATTGGGGCCCCCACTAAAATATGTTTTAGTGGGGAAAAGGAGAATGGGATGGAAAGAGCGGATTTTCTGCTTCGGTCAGAATGGAGCGGATTCCATCCCATTTGACGCACGCCGAGCGGCTCGATTTTGAGGTAGCAAAAGGCCCCTATAAAAAGAAAAAATATTGCTATATGGCAATATTTTTTCTTCCTCTTTCACTTTTTGGCGAAGAAATTCGGTTTAGAACTTGTATTTTTCTCGCCTTTTGCGGTTCAGACTTTTTTACATCCCCCATTGGATTTATTTTTTTCCTACTACATATCGGGGAAGCTCTGCAAGATCCCGATAAAGCGCCACCTCGCTCATGGTCTCTTCCAAAATCTTTGCAACGCCCTCGGCGGTATCTTCTCCCGCCTCCAGCACCATCTCGCCCCCCTCTTTCAAAAGAGCGGACCATTGCTCGGCCAAAGCGCGATAGTAAATCAAGCCATCATCTCCGCCATCCAAAGCGATCTGCGGCTCCTGCTGCACCTCCGGCTGAAGGGCGGGCAGATCGGCGGTTTTAATATAAGGGGGATTGGATAAGATCAGATCATACCGCTCCTTTTCCATAAAAAAGGGCACGCCCTGCAAAAGATCCCATTTTTCAATCCGCACCTCTGCCTCTAAAGCCGCTGCATTTTCCTTTGCGATCAGCAAAGCGGGGTCGCTGATATCCAAAAGGGTAACTTGCGCTTCGGGAAGCAGCTTTTTCAAGGAGATGCCGATGCAGCCGCTTCCGGTGCAAAGATCCAAAACCTTTACGGGGCGGCCTGCATAATGCTCTTTGGCATATTCTACCAGCCATTCTGTCTCGGCGCGGGGGATCAGGACATTGGGGCTGACCATAAATTCCAAGCCCATAAACTCCCATTTGCCCAAAAGATGCTGCAAGGGCTTATGATCGCCTCTTGCGCGGATATCCTGCCAAAAGGCCAGCACGGCTTCTTCGGAAAGCTCCTGCTCCTTAGCCAGAAGCAGCTCGGCACGGCTCATAGAAAAATGCTTATGATGGATGCAAAAGGCATCAAAGCGAAAATTTTCAATCTTTCTCTCTTTTAATACAATCTCTCCTTGGCGGAGAAGATCTCTCGGATTTGCTCTCATTCCTGCGGCTCCTTTTCCTCCAAGATCTTGCCCTCCTCATCCACAATCCATTCCTTCTCCAGAGGATAATCCTCCAGCACCCCCTTGAGGGCAATGAGGGCAATGGCGATCTGCTTTTCATCGGGCTCGCGGGTGGTGATCCGCTGAATCCAGAGGCCGGGCGCGGAAAGAATACGGGTCAACCAATTATCATGGCGGCCTGCATAGCGGATAAATTCATAGGCCACGCCCATAATGGCCGGCACGCAAAGAAGCTTCAGCAGGGTGCGGACCAAGCGGCTGCCCCAAGGGATAAACATGGCCGCCACAATGCTGACCAGCAAGGTCAGAAAAATAAAGGAGGTGCCGCAGCGGGGATGAAAGCGGCGGCATTTCAGGGCATTTTCGGCAGTCAGCGCCTCTCCCGCCTCATAGCAAAAGATGGATTTATGCTCGCCGCCGTGATATTGAAAGACACGGCGCATATCCGGCATCAGGGAAACCAAGGAGATATAGCCTAAAAAGATGCCGATCTTCATCAGCCCTTCCATAATGGCTTTCACCCAAGAGGGAGCAAAGCTCAAAAGCCCGCCGGTGATCAAAGCCGGCAGATAAATAAATAAGAAAAGAGAGAGGGCGACCCCTAAAATCATGGAGACGGTGCCCAAAATGGCCATGCCCGTCTTGCCCATCAGCTTTTCCAAAAATTGATCCAGCTTGGAGGGCTCTTCCGGCTCCTCCAGCCCCTCCAAAGATACATCGGCAGAATACATCAAGCACCGATAGCTGAGGGTCATGGATTGGATAAAACCAATTACTCCTCGTATAATAGGAATCTTATTATACCATGCGGTATTATCGGAAATGGGCTCCACCTTCATTTGGATCCGCCCATCTGCGCGGCGGACCGCCAAAGCAAGCCGCCCCTTGCCCCGCATCATGACGCCCTCAATCAGGGCACTGCCGCCGATGGAGGTGAATTTACATGCTTTCTTTTCGCTCATTCTATCAACATCCTTTTTTGATTCTTTTTTCATTATACGATTTTGCCCCTTGAAAATCAACCAATTTCTTGTTTAATATTGTAAATTCAAAGTTTTTATTATATAATAGAATCGATAATCTATATGTTTAGGATGGTAAAATCATGAAAAAGAGATGGATCGCCCTGTTCCTCATCATGCTGCTGCTCCTTTGCAGCGGCTGCCGCAAGGCAACGCTGGAGGGATATAAGCTTTTCCGTTCCACCCCCTTAGGCTTTTCGATGGAATACCCCAATTTTTGGAATAAGGATGCAAAAGTAAAGGATGGCATCGCCGCCTTTGTAACCCCCTTGGAGGGTTATAGCGATCAATATGCCGAGAGCCTTTCGGTCCAGCGTTTTGTCCCCGATGTAGAGGGAGAGGATGCCTTCAATAAATATGTAACGGGCTATGTGGAAAATCTTCAATCCACCATCCGCAATTTCAAGCTGGTCAGTGAAGCCTCCGCCAAGCTGGGAGAGGAGGAGGCTTATAAGATCGTCTATGAGAGTACCTCCGAGGATCAAAAGGATGAGGTGCGCTTTATGCAGGTCTTTGCCGCTCATGGGGATCATTTCTATGTGGTAACCTATATTGCGGAATTTTCCTCTTATTCCTATTTCCTGACCTATGTGGAGAAAATGCTCTCCACCTTCACCTTTATTTAAGATGATTAAGGGAAGTATCAGTAAAAAAACCCAAGAGCGGGATGAGCGGATCTATGAGTTCCTCTTAAAAGAGGTGCGCTGTTCGGGCGTATTCCCAACCGTGCGTGGGATTATGGAGGCGCTCCGCCTTTCCTCCCCCTCCATGGTAGAGAGCGCCCTCTTGAGGCTGGAGGCCAAAGGCCTTCTCCAAAAGCAAGGCCGAAAGCGCAGCCTTTCGGGCTTTTCTGCCGGAATTCCCGTTCCGGTGCTGGGCACCATCGCCGCAGGCACCCCCTTGATGGCGGCGGAGCATATTGACGGATATGTCCACCTGCCGGCCCATCTTGCCCGCGAAAGGGATCTTTTTGCCCTGCGGGTGCGGGGTGAGAGCATGATCAATGCGGGAATATTGGAAGGGGATATTGTGGTATTGGAAAAGACCTCTACCGTCGATAACGGCGAGATCGCCGCTGTCTGGCTGGAGGATGCCGCTACGGTGAAAAGAGTCTATCGGGAGAACGGGCGTATCCGCCTCCAGCCGGAAAATGATGGGATGAGCCCCATTTATACCGATCGCTGCGAGATTTTGGGGCGGGTTGTTACGCTGATCAGAGATTATGAATCATATTGATGTTTTGGGCCTGCTCAGGCAATACGGCCTTCATACC
>JAZMZQ010000132.1:0-6445 GCA_045586045.1 Eubacteriales bacterium | reverse complement strand
TTTTCCATCGGCAATGAATTCCGCCTCTCTCAATTAAAGAAAACCGGCAAGCAGGCCACCGTTATCGGCATCCTGCAGGCAGTGGCCGCCACCCTTTTGGTAGACGCCGCCTTGATCGGCCTGCATTTTATCATCCCCGATAAGCTGCCGCTCCCTTCGGCGATCATTTTGGGCGCTGTCGCTTCCGCTACTGCTCCCGCCGCCACGCTGATGGTGGTGCGGCAATATAAGGCCAAAGGGCCGCTGACCGATATTCTGCTGCCGATTGTAGCGCTGGATGATGCGGTTGGCTTGATCCTTTTCGCCATCTCCTTTGGGATCGCAAAGGCACTGCTCTCCGGAAAGATTGATATCCTTTCCATTATTGTGGAGCCGATCTTAGAGGTGGTCCTCTCCCTGCTGCTGGGCGCGCTGATGGGATATCTCATCACCTTCTTTGAGCGATTCTTCCATTCAAGATCCAAGCGCCTTTCCATGTCGGTCTCCTTTGTATTGCTCACCGTCGCGCTCTCCATGCTGAAATTCAATTTGGGCGGCGTTCACATTGCTTTTTCCTCGTTGCTCACCTGCATGATGCTGGGCACTGTCTTCTGCAATGCCTGCGATTTTTCCGAAGAGTTGATGGATCGCTTGGATCGCTGGACTGCGCCCCTCTTTATCCTCTTCTTTGTATTAAGCGGTGCCGAGCTGGAGCTTTCCATCTTCAAGGATCCCATCATTGTCTGCATCGGTTTGGTCTATATTCTATTCCGCTCCTTGGGTAAATATTTCGGCGCTTCCATCAGCGCAAGAGCCGTGAAGTGCGACCCCAACATTGTAAAATATTTAGGGATTACCCTGCTGCCTCAGGCAGGAGTTGCCCTTGGAATGGCCATCAAGGCAGAAGCCATTGGGCCTGAGGGCGCCATTGTAGCCAATATCACCCTCTTCTCTGTCCTGATCTATGAATTGGTCGGCCCCTATCTCACCAAGATTTCTCTTTTGAAAGCCGGTGAAATTAAGCCGGAAGGAAAGACCAGCGCCAGAGAGCAGCATTTGCTGGAGAAGCAAAAAAATAAATAACTGCTCAAAATCAATGCCCGATGAAGCTTGGCTTCATCGGGCATATTTTATTTCTTATTTTGGCAATGGCAGCAGCCGTTCCCACTCTCGGGGCAACCGATGCATTTTTTGCCGCTCTTTTTGGCGCGGATGATATACCAAATTGCACCGCCCAAAATCAATGCCAAAATTGCAATTGCGATATAATTTTCCATGTTACTTCCCTGCGCCTACCGTCTTTTTCTCTTTAAGCGCATATTCCTCTTTCAGCTTTTTATCGGAACGGATGCAGAGCGCAACCACAATAGCAACCATGATAAGGACAGCGATCAACCCGCCGATAGCAGCACCCACGCCCAAAGAAGCGGGAGCGGTAATCAACGTACCGATGGTATAGACCAAATACCCGAGAGTATAGCCCACACTCAGCTGCAGAGCAATCCCGCCCCAAAGCCATTTGGCACTCTTCATTTCGGAATTCATTGCCCCGATGGCAGCAAAGCAGGGAGGAGAAAAGAGATTAAACATCAGATAAGCAAGAGCCGCCACCTTAGTAATGGCAAATACTCCTGCAACCTCAGCGCCTGCACCATCCATCAGCGCAAGTTCTTCGGTATCGATCAGGTTCTCAAGGCCCACATAGCAGACTGCCAGCGTACCCACAACATTCTCCTTAGCAATAAAGCCGGTAACGGCGGCAGCAGCCATCTGCCAGGAAAGAACCCCTACAATAGGCACCAATATGTATGCAATGGGCGAAGCGATAGAGGCCAGAATGGAGGTATCAGCCGCCTCGGCAATGGTAAATTTCCAAGTAAAGGTTTGCATGATCTGCACAACCGTATTGCAAAGCAGAATAATCGTACCCGCCTTTACAATATAAGCCCAGCCGCGGGAGAGCATGGATTTGCAAGCGCCCCAAAGGGAAGGAATCTTATACTCGGGCAGCTCTAAGATAAAGAAGGATTTTTTAATTCTATGGCCGGTGATCTTATTGATCAGCAGCGCGCAGAAGAAGATCAGGACAATGCCTGCAAAATACATCAATGTACCCACCCAGGAAGCATCACCGAAAAAGGCGCCTGCAAAAAGGGCGATGACCGGCAGCTTTGCGCCACAGGGCATAAAGGGTGCCAACATGGCGGTAGCACGGCGCTCCCGCTCATTGCGGATGGTGCGGCAGGCCATCACGCCGGGGATGGCGCAGCCGGTCCCGATGACAAAGGGGATGACGGACTTTCCGGAAAGCCCCACCTTCTTAAAGATGGGATCCAGCACAACTGCCGCTCTTGCCATGTAGCCGCAATCCTCCAAAAGCGCAATGAGGAAATACATCACCATTACCAACGGCAGGAAGCCTACAACGGCACCAACACCGCCGATAACACCGTCCACCAGCAAAGCAGAGAGCAAGGGATTGGCGTTTTCCATCAATCCTCCAACCCATTCCTGAAACATTTCGATCCAGCCTACCAAGGCATCTGCGATCCAAGGGCCGACCCATGCCTGAGAGATCTGGAATACCAAGAACATCACCACTGCGAAGATGGGAATTCCTACCCATTTATTGGTAATGATCTCATCAAAATCATCTTGATGATTGCGCTGATTGGTGCGGATCTTTCGCTGCTCCACCTGCGCAACCATTTCATTTACATAAGCATATCGCTTACGATCGGCATCCTCTGCCGCCTCTTTGGATAAAAAAGCATCTTCCTCTTGGCGATAAGGCGCCGCCTGCTCTTTGCCGACCTGCTCCATCGCCACCTTAATCACCTCAGCCAAGCCTTTGGAGGAGGTAGAGATGGTATCTACAACCGGGCAACCCAGCTTTGCAGAAAGAGCAGCGCTATCAATCTTAGTCTCCTTTTTCTTATTGATATCGCTCTTATTCAGCGCCACCACCATCGGAATCCCCAGCTCCAAAAGCTGCGTGGTAAAAAAGAGGCTGCGGCTCAAATTAGTGGCATCCACGATATTGATAATGGCATCCAACTTCTCGTTTTTTACATAAGCGCTGGTTACGCTCTCCTCCGAGGTAAAGGGCGACATGGAATATGCGCCGGGAAGATCGACTGCGAGAATCTCTTCCCCGTTGCTATAGGCCTTCTTAATCAGGCCTTCCTTCTTCTCCACGGTAACGCCCGCCCAGTTGCCGACCTTCTCATTCCGGCCGGTCAGCGCATTATACATGGTCGTCTTCCCGCTGTTGGGATTGCCTGCAAACGCAATTCTCATTTTTTCTCCTCCTATGTTTATCGATAGTAAACAAGCATCCTGTTAGCATGCGCTAACCAATAGGTTTAAGGAAAACCGCCTTTTCAGCGGTTTCAATCTTCCAAAAGAATGGCCTCTGCCAATTGAGTATCGATATTATAGCGCCCGTCTTTAATAGAGACTGTGCATCCTCCTTTGCGATGGGCGATGACAGTGATGGGCTCCCCTTCATAGCAGCCAAGAGAGAATAAGAAGGAATCGAGCTCTTCATCATCGGTTTCGATGGCGGAAATGATATATTCTTTTCCTTCAAGAGCATCCTTTAATGTCATACATTCTCCCCCTCTCATTTTTGCGATTAGCATATGCTAACCTTATATAATATAACACCGCAAAATCCATTTGTCAAGCATATTTTTCCATTAAATTAAAGGGCGGAGCAAAAATTTGCTCCGCCTCATTTTACGCTTCAGCAATATCTATTTTCTTTAAAGGAGCCACATTCCAATGAAGCACCTTCCATTTTCCGCCTTCATACTCAAAAACGCAAATGCCACAATTGCTGCATCCAAAAAGATTGGGATCATGCTCCACCCCTGTTGCCGCACTAAAAAGCCGCTTCATAAAGCCCACATGACTGAAGGCTGCCACATTTTCATAGGGCAAGGAAGTAATAAGAGAGAGAAATCGCTCAGCCCGGGAGCGCACCATCTCGTTATTTTCTCCGCCATATGGGGTATAATCATGGGCAAGCCGATGGCGAACGATCTCTTGATTTAAATCCTCAATCGGCATGCCGGTAAGGCTCCCCACATCAAACTCCCGAATCATCGCCAGCCGCTCCGCTTTATATTGGGGCAGAGCGAGCTCCTGCGTGCGCCAAGCACGGCGCTGATCGCTGGAGTAGACCTTATCAAAAGAGATCCCCTTGAGCAGTTCTCCTGCCGCTCTTGCCTCGGCCTCACCCTGCTCGGTAAGATCAATATTCAGATTTTGACCGGAAAAGATACGCTTAAGATTTGCCTCGCTCTGACCATGACGGATCATATAAAGTCTCATTTCAAAAATTCTCCTTTAAAAAGCGGCCAGAGAATCTCTGACCGCTTTATTTAAATTATTCGCCCTTGCGTACTGCATCAAACTCATCCAAAACATCCTTTTCGGGAGCTTTGGTCAGAAGAGATACCACTACAATAAAGATGCAAGATACAATAAATGCAGGCAGCAGCTCATAAATAGCAAATACACCGCCCAGCTTTGCAATGACAAATTTCCATAAAAATACCATTGCCGCACCGCTCACCATACCGGCGACAGCACCCCATTTGGTCGTGCGCTTCCAGAAAAGAGAGAAGAGCATCAAGGGGCCGAAGGTGGCACCGAAGCCTGCCCATGCAAAGGATACGATCTTAAAGACAGAGCTGCCGGGATCCAACGCCAAAAAGACAGCGACCACTGAAATGGCAATAACAGCAATCCGAGCAAGCCATACCTTTTTCTTTTCGGTCAGTTTGATTTGGAAGGTACCCTGCACCAGATTTTCAGAAATACTGGAAGCAGCAGCCAGAAGCTGAGAATCGGCGGTAGACATGGTAGAGGCCAAAATTCCTGCCAAAATAATACCTGCCGCAAAGGCGGGAATAAAGCCGAATTTACTCAAGAATTTCGCGATATCTACAATGATCGTCTCGGCAGCAGAAGCGCTCTCATAAGTAGGTACAATCCCTTCCTTCATCAAGCCATAGCCGACCACCCCGATCAGCACCGCGATTCCCATAGAAATAACCACCCAGATAGAGGCGACTCTGCGGGAAGTTTTAAGCTTATTTGCATCCTCAATCGGCATAAAGCGAAGCAGAATATGAGGCATCCCGAAATAGCCCAATCCCCAAGCGAGAGTAGATGCAACAGGCAAAGCACCATAGCTTCCTACCTCGCCGGTAGCCACATTATGGCCCTTGAAAAGATCCATATAGCCATCCAAGCTTGCAACATTGGCAAATACATTCCCAAAACCATTCAGTAAGCCCTCTCCCAAACCGACAACGACCAAAAGCGCAATGGTCATGACAATGCTTTGAATAAAGTCGGTGGTCGAGGCGGCAAGGAATCCGCCGAGGGTGCAATAAAGAGCAATAACAATGGCGCTGAGGATCATTGCAACCACATAATCCATCCCAAAAATATTCGCAAAAAGCTTGCCGCAAGCAGCAAAGCCGGAAGCAGTATAGGGAATGAAGAAAATAATGATAATGGCTGCAGCCACGGTAGAAATAATCTTGGCCTTATCGCCGAAACGATTGCTGAAGAAATCAGGCAGAGTAAATGCCTTAATCTGATGGGAATAAACCCTTAAACGCTTCGCAACAATCAGCCAGTTGATATAGGTGCCGATGGCAAGGCCGACAGCCGTCCAAACCGCTTCAGGCAAGCCGGTCATCAAAGCAACCGCAGGCAAGCCCATCAAAAGCCAGCCGCTCATATCCGAAGCCTCTGCGCTCATGGCAGTAACAAAGGGGCCAAGAGTCCGCCCGCCAAGGAAATACCCTTCCGAACTGACATTGGATCGCTTTGTGAAAAGCGCACCGATAATCACCATGCCCGCTATATAAATAACAATGGCGATCAGCATGAATAATACATTCTGAGTCATGCTTTTTTCCTCCTATTTGAAATGATTTTTGCAAATAATGGTTTATTATATCATATCTTTTTATTGAACGCAATAAAAAACTCCGTAATTTTTTACGCAGTTTTTCAGCGTGTCAAAAAACTCCTGCGGAGGTTTTTGACACGCTGGTAGACTCTCAAAAAAGAGTGCAGATTTCGTCGATCTGTTCTCGTCGGCGTACATAGGTACGGTAGAGAGCAGATCGGCGGAAAGCAGAAAACTTTATTCAAAATCCGCATCATCATGCGGATTTTTTCCTTATAATAAGAAAGCAAGGAAAAAGAGTTGGCTTTCTTTTCTCTTGCTAATTTATAGAATTTGCAGAATTCTTTTATTCTCTTATTTTCTGCGGTCTGTGCCTTTTTTGACAGTCTGTAAAAACGCTATTCTTTG
Organism: Eubacteriales bacterium; assembly: GCA_045586045.1. GTDB lineage: Bacteria > Bacillota > Clostridia > Oscillospirales > QAKW01 > QAKW01. Next base: position 123 of record JAZMZQ010000132.1, on the reverse strand, counting down.
GAATAGCGTTTTTCTGTTGCGAAGAAAAAACTATCTTTTACACAAATTTAGTTATGAAATATCATAGGTGGTATTCCATTTCAATGTTATAATAAAATCGATATATTATATTTTATGGGAGAT
>JAZMZQ010000131.1:0-6513 GCA_045586045.1 Eubacteriales bacterium | reverse complement strand
GCATCCAGCAATACTGCTGCAGCGACTGATGCGATCTCAGTGGCGCCGTTGGTTTCCCCATCAGCGGCAGAAGAGGAGCCGAAGCTACCATCAATCGCCATACCGAATTTCAGAGTCTCGGCCTTTCCGCAGCCGCTAAGGGCCAGCAGAGAAACCATCATCAGCGCAACTAAAACTATGCTTATAATTCTTTTCATGGGTCGATTCTCCTTTTTATTCAAATATTGGTATCATTTGCATTATGACATAGATTCCGCCATTCGTCAATATACATTTTATATTTTGACTCTTTTCATATATTTTAATACGAAAGAAGCGGCAAGACCGACCAAAATACCTGCGATCGTTCCGCTGATCGCCAGCGCAATCATATAATATCCGATCTCGGCCGTCTCCAGCAGCACCATCGCCGCCAAAACCTGACCCAAATTATGAAAAACACCGCCTGCGATGCTCACTCCGACCTCCGAAAAGCGGTCGGTTTTTTTCAAAAGCCCCATGATGAAAAGGCTCAAGGCGGCGCCGCAAAAGCTATAGATCAAGCTCATGGCATTTCCGAAAAGCAAGGCCACCAAAAGAAGCCGCACCAAGGAAACTGCCGCCGCTTCTTTCAAAGAAAAGCGATAAAGCATAAAGAGAATCATAATATTAGGCAGCCCCATCTTGATTCCCGGCACCGCCGCCCAAAGGGGCGGCAGGAGCGCCTCTACATAAGATAGAATCAAGGCTACTGCCGTGCAAAGCCCTAAAAATACGGTTTTTTTGATTTGGTTTTTCTTCATCTCAAGCCACCATATCGGGCGATGCACCCTGTTCCTTTGCCTCGATTCGGATCACCAATTTCTGCGGCAGGCAGACAATCGTCTCCCCCGCTTTGGAAATCGGCCGATGTTCCACGCAGATTTGATCGGGGCAGATTGCCTCGCTGATACGGGCCTTTCCGCCCTCAATGATCAGCAGATTGGTGATCTGCTCTCCATCGGAGATGGGGATCTCCCGATCCTCCGCCAAAGAATAACGGTCGATCTCGATGCCATCCCGCAAAATAGCCGCATAAGCCCCTTCTTTGCGGGTGAGCAAAAAGAGGGCGGCAAAGATTGCAACGGCCGCCAAGATCCCCGCCAGCAGGATCATATCGTTGCGGCGCCGCCGAAGCGACGCCGCATTTTTTTCCATTCGTTTACTCATATGGCCTTCAAGCACTTTGTGGGGCAATTTTCCACGCAGATGCCGCAGCCGGTGCATTTCCGATCATCAATCACCGCCAGATTATCTACCACGGTGATGGCATTCTCAGGGCAGCTCTTTTCGCATTTTTTGCAGCCGATGCAAGCATTTTTACAAACCTTTCTTGCCAAGGCGCCCTTTTCCTTATTGCTGCAAAGGACCGCAGTCTTTGCCACATCCGGCATCAAGGAGATGATGCCCTTGGGGCAGGTCTTTACGCAAAGGCCGCAGCCGATGCAGATGCGGCGATCGATCCGCGCAATGCCATCCTTCATGCAGATGGCATTTACGGGGCAATTCTCTGCGCAATCCCCGCAACCCAAGCAGCGGGAGGGGCAGGCATCGGGCCCGCCGTAAAGCATGGAGGCCGCGCGGCAGGAGGCCACCCCATCATAGATATCCTTTTTGAAGGTAGCGTCGCAGGTGCCGTTGCAATGGACCACGGCAATCTGCTCCACCACATCCTCTGCGCTCACGCCCAGCAGGGCCGCAATCTCGGCGGCAGTATCATCTGCGCCGGGGATGCAAAGATTGGTCTTAACTCCGCCCTCGGCCAGTGCTTTTGCATAATCATCACAGCCGGTATAGCCGCAAGCGCCGCAATTCACGCCGGGCAGGCAGGCGCGAAGCGCCGCCACACGGCCATCCTCCTCGACCCGAAGGAAATGAGAGGCCAAAGTGAGCAAGATTCCTGCAATAAGCCCGATCACAGCGACCACGATCAGGGCAATCAACATTTCATTCATAGATAACTCCTCACTTTAAGAGATTTTCCACAATTCCGGCAAAACCGAAAAAGGAAAGAGAGACAAAAGAAGCCGCAATCAGCGTAACAGGCAAGCCCCGCAGATATTGGGGAATTTTCTGCTCCTCGATGCGGGAGCGCACTCCCGAGAAGAGAACCATCGCCAGCAAAAATCCAAGGCCGCAGCCCAAGGAGCTGACCATCGACTGCAGAAAATCATAGCCGTCGGTAATATTATTGATGGTTACGCCCAGCACCGCGCAGTTGGTGGTGATCAGCGGCAGATAGACGCCCAGACTTTTATGAAGCGCGGGAATAAATTTCTTCAGCACGATCTCGGTAAACTGCACCAAAGATGCAATAACCAAGATAAAGATGATGGTCTGCATATATTCCAGCCCCGTCTTTTCCAGAATAAATTTCTGAATCGGCCAGGTAACAGCGGTGGCTACCAGCATGACAAAGATCACCGCAACGCCCATACCGGTGGCCTGATCCAATTTTTTAGAAACCCCAAGGAAGGGGCAGATTCCCAAAAATTGGCTCAATACATAGTTATTCACCAAAATACTGCCGAAAAGAATGCTGATGAGCAATTTGGTATTTTCCATCTCAGTTGGCCTCCTTTCCTGCGCAAGCGGAGCAATTGCCCGCTGAAGGGCATCCTTCGCAGCCGAAGGATTTTTTCTTCGGTGCTTTGCCTTGGGTGATGGCGGTTACGGCAAAGATCAGCAAGCCATAGACCAAAAGGCCGCCGGGGGCTTGGGTGAGAATCCCGATGGTATGATCCTTCAGGAAGGGGATGGGGATTCCCGCAAAGGAGCCGCTTCCGAATACCTCGCGGATGATGGCCATGGCAAGCAGGGCAAGGGTAAAGCCAAGGCCCATGCCTACGCCGTCCAGCGCCGATCTGCCTACAGAATTCTTCCCTGCAAACATCTCGGCTCTGCCGAGGATGATGCAGTTTACGGTAATCAGGGCAAGATAGACGCCCAAAAGCTCATACAATGCAGGAAGATAAGCGTGCATAAACATCTGCACCAGCGTTACAAATCCTGCAATGATTACAATATAGCAAGGAATCCGCACCGTATCGGGAATTACCTTGCGGAGCAACGAAATAACCACATTGGAGCAGATCAGCACCGCCATTGCCGCAAGGCCCATGGCAAATGCGCCGACTACGGTCTGGGTGGTAGCAAGGGTGGGGCAGGTGCCCAGCACCAATACAAATACGGGATTTTCAAGGAGCAGACCCTTGAGCAATACCGAAAGATTACTATTCTTATTCATTCTCTTATGCCGCTCCTTTCAAAATTTTTACTGCTTCGAAAAGCTTGCCGATGGCTGTCTTATAGCCATTGGTGGTAATGGTGGCGCCGCTGATGGCATCAATCTCCCGATAGTTGCTCTCATCGCGGCCGTTGAATTGGCCGTAGAATTTCGGATCAGCGCAGGCGGAGCCGATGCCATCGGTCTCCTTTTGGGAGAGGGTCTTGCAGGCGATGATCTTGCCATCGGGGGTAAGAGAGGCCTTCAGCAAAATCGGCTCGCCGGAGGGGCTGTAATAAGCATCGCCGTTGATCCCGAAGCCATAAGCCTCCACTTCGAAAACATAATTGCCGCCGGCGGTCTTTTCCGCCTTCTTGATGGCGGTATTCAGCTCATATCGGGAAAGATCAATCTCTTGAGTCTTGGTTTCTGCAACCACCTTTGCAAGGGCGGGATCCACCACGAACTCTTCTCCTTTTACAAATACAGCGCCGCTGCCGTTATCTGCCAGATAAACCGCCGATACGCCCTCCAGCTCCTCTACCATAAACCATTCGGTAAAAGCGCCCTGCGCCTCGGGCAGAGCAGCCGCCAGATGCTCGGCAAGAATCTCTTCCTCGCTGCGAAGATCTACTGAGCCGCCGCCCAAAATGACAGCCGCATTCAGCGCATCCTTCACGGCATTGCGATAAGCCTCCGTGGTTTTGGTGGCAGAGGCGACGGTATCTACCCCGTCAATATCCTCTAAGCTCTTTCCAATCGTATTTTCACCGTAGGTTTTCTCCTCCCCGAGGGTCTCTCCGCTGGAAAGGCAGGTGGCGCCGGTTACTTTACCGGCGGCATCTACACCACACATAATCACCATGCCGGTAGAATAGCCGGCGGTGGTCAATTTTACTACATAGCCGCCTGCGCTCTCGGCAAAGACTTCTGTTACCGTTGCAGGCAGTTCATATTGAGAAAGATCGACCGAGGTAAACTCTTTGCCCTCGGGCATGACCACCAGCAGCGCCTCATTGGCGGCGGCGGCTTGATTTTTTTCGATGATCGGCGCAGTCAGCGTATTCGCAAAGGAGAGCAGCAATGCCACTACTGCGCAGATAGCAGTCAGCGCCACAACACTTTTCAAATGCTTTTTCATGCTTTATTCCCTCCAAATACCTTGCGGGCGGTCCATTTATCGATAAACGGATTCAGGATGTTCATCAAAAGGATCGCATAGGAGACCCCTTCGGGATAGTTGCCCCAGAAACGGATCAATACCGTGATGATCCCTGCGCCCAAGCCAAAGATCAGCTTGCCGAGCGGCGTTACGGGAGAGGTTACATAGTCGGTCGCCATGAAGATGGCGCCGATAAAGAGCCCGCCCGCAAAAATATAAGCAAGGCTCATGGTCAGATCCCCTTGCACCGCATAGGTAAAGAGAAAGACCGTCCCGATATAAGCCACCGGCAGATGCCAGCTGATTACCTTGCGGCAAAGCAGATAAATAAATCCGATCAGCAGAGCCAATACGCTGGTCTCACCGATGCTTCCGCCGTTCTTTCCCAGAAAGAGGGCCAAAAGATCGGGAGCGGCGCCGCTCTGCAGCTCTACCAAGGGAGTGGCAGTGGAAGCGGAGTCCACGGGGAACGCCCCTTGGGCCATACTGCCGAAGGCCACCAGCATAAATACGCGGGCGGTAATGGCAGGGTTGACTAAGTTACAGCCGATTCCGCCGAAGAAGCATTTTACAATGACGATGGCAAAGACAGCTCCCACCACCGCCTGCCAAAGAGGCAGGTTTGCAGGCAGATTCAAGGCCAAAAGCAAGCCGGTTACCACCGCGCTCAGATCGCCTACTGTCTGCTCTTTTTTGGTAATCCAATTAAATACAGCCTCGCTCAGAACCGCCGCCGCAATGCAGGTAACCACCACTGCCAGCGCTCTGCCGCCGAAAAGGACAATCCCTGCGGCGGTAGCGGGAAGCAGAGAGAGGATCACATCCAGCATGATGCTGCGGGTGTTCCGCTTGCTGTGAATATGGGGAGATACGGAGATATGCAGTTGATTTTCCATTATTTACTCTCCTCCTTTGCTTTTTCACGCGCCGCTCTCAGCGCGGCTTTTGCCAATTTATTGGTCTGGACCAGAGGGCGATTGGCAGGGCAGATAAAGGCGCAGCAGCCACATTCCATGCAGGCATCGGCGCCGCACTTGATCATGCCTTCCATGTCCTCGGCCTTATAAGCCCGCTCCAGAGCGGCAGGATCAATGCCGAAGGGGCAATGGTTGGCGCAGCCGCCGCAGCGGATGCAGGCTGTCTCCTTTTGGGGAGCGCTGTCCTTTTCCAAAAATGCAAGGATTGCATTGGTATTTTTCATAATAGGCGCCTTCAGATCCTCTACAGCGATTCCCATCATAGGTCCGCCGTAGAGCACCTTGCCGAAGGGCTCGCTCAGCCCGCCGCAGAAAGCGAAGACCTCTTCCATGGACGTGCCGATGGGAGCAATGACATTCTTCGGCTCTTTCACTGCGCTGCCGTCTACCGTAAGGCAACGCTCTACCAAAGGCATCCCCGTCTTCAGATAGCGGCCGATCTCTGCCAAGGTGGTGCAGTTGCATACAATGCAGCCCACATCCATCGGCAGTTTTCCTACAGGGACCACTCTGCCCACTGTATGATAAATCAGCACCTTCTCTCCCCCTTGGGGATAAACCGCCTTCAAAGAGACGACCTTTACGCAAGGATCGTCCTTGGCAAGCTCCTTCATGCGAAGGATGGCCGCCTTCTTATTATCTTCGATGCCGATAACCACCTTCTTGATGCCAAGGTAAGTCTCGATGGCCTTGAGGGCTTCTGCCATCTCCTCGGCCCGCTCCGTCATGGTAAGGGAGTCGCTGGTAATATAGGGCTCACATTCCGCGCCGTTGATAATCAGCGTATCGATCTTTTCGGGATCGGCATTAAATTTAATAAAGGTGGGGAAACCTGCTCCTCCGAGCCCTACCAATCCGCTCTTGCGGATGGCCTCAATCAGCTCCTCGCGGCTTTTCACCTTAGGAGGGGCGATGGAAGGATCCTGAGTGGCCTGCCCATCGGATTCGATGACCACCACATCGGCCGCTTTGCCGTTGACCTGCATCCGCTTTGCAAGCTCCTTTACCGTGCCGGATACGCTTGCATAGACCGGTGCCGAGACAAAGCCCTGCGCCTCTCCGATCAGCGTACCCACATCCACATGATCGCCCACCTTTACGACCGCCTTGGCGGGAGCGCCGATATGCAT
>JAZMZQ010000130.1:0-5654 GCA_045586045.1 Eubacteriales bacterium | reverse complement strand
CTTTTATTAAGCGCTTTGCTGATTTTACCAATGGTTAACTTTTCATAAAGATGATCTTCCAGGTAATCTAAAACTTCTTTTACACTGTAGGGGACATCAACGCCGTCAATCATATAGCTTCTTCGCATATTTTTAGTAAGGACATCTTTATTGCGAGAAAGCTTGATCAAAAAGATCTCTAAGAGATTCTTTGTCATCTGGCTGCTTCCGTAGGGGGCGGAATCGAGTTTAATAAGCTTTTGCAGAAGAGGATTATGCTCGTCTACCATCCGAAAGCAGGAGAGTCCTTCGGAAAAGAGCATGGAAAGCAATGCTTTTTCATCGGCGCTCAGTTTGAAGATTTTTCCTTCAAAATGCTTCATGATCGGGCTTTTACATTCAAATGTGATAATGCTTACATTTGGTGCAACATTATTATTGCCCGATAGATTGTGGAATTCATTAGGCTTATGAAAGGTCATCTCTCCGCTTTTTAATACAAAGCGATTCTTATCAGCGGTGCAAATCATTTCGCCTTTATCGATATAAACCATTTCCCAAAAATTATGACGCTCTCCGGCGTAACTGAAATTTTTTGAAAATTCCATATAAAAAATGGTAATCAGTTTTTCAATATTGATCACTTGATCAAAGTCTGTTCTTATAAAATTATCCTTCATGGTTTTCTCCTGTTGGCTGAATTTATCATTATTATAACTGATTTTGCATGGTAATTCAAGAGGGATGGCATTATAATTGAATTAAAAAGGAGGGATAAGAATGTATACGGTTTTGGTAATTTCTTGCCATCCGGATGATATGGAAATTGCTTGCGCAGGAACCTTGCTTAAATGCAAGGAGCGCGGGGATCGAGTGGTGGTTTGCCATCTTTCATCCGGCGATCTCGGCCATGTGGAAATCCCGCCCGAGGAGCTTCGTATCATGCGCGCAGAGGAAGCAAAGCGCAGCGCTGAAATCGGCGGATTTGAAATCATGTATGGCGGTTTTGATGATCTCAAGATCTTTGATAATAATAAGGAATCCAGAGATAAGGTTGTGGAAGTGATTAAAAAGGTAAATCCTGATTTTATCATTACCCATTCACCGGATGATTATATGCCGGATCATACGGCTGTATCAAAGCTGGTATTTGACGCTTGCTTTGCGGCAACTTTGCCCAATTATCATGTGAAGACGGAAGGGGCTGCACGCCTTGTGCCTCTTTATTATATGGATACTCTTTGCGGGGTGAATTTTAACCCTACAGAGTATGTGGATGTATCTTCTTACATTGATAAGAAATTGGAAATGCTGAATTGTCATGAATCTCAGATTGTATGGATGAGAGACCACGATCATATTGATTTCCCCGATATGGTCCGGACATGCTGCCGCTATCGCGGCTTTCAGTGCGGCGCCGAATATGCCGAAGGCTTTCGCCAATGTCAGGTATACCTAAAGGGGACTACTAAAAGATTATTGCCATAGGAGGAATATTAAATGGATTTTAACTCTACTGTTAAAGGCTCTGCCTTGGAAGGCTTTTATCCTGCAGGCTGGGATTTTAGTAAGATCGATGCTTGCATCGATGCGCCCGAAAAAATCACAGAGCATCAACCCCATTGGAATCAGAATTTTGCGCCTTTTCAGTGTGATTCTTTGGAAGAATTCAATACTTATATGGGGCATGAGATTGCTCTGCAAATCAAGCTTGCTAAAGATCGTGGAGAAAGAATCGCTTTTATCCTGCCGGTAGGCCCGATGGGAATGTATAAATGGGTTGTTTATTTTATCAAAGCGTGGAATATCTCTTGCGAGCATGTTTACACCTTTAATATGGACGAATGGGCGGATGGCGAAGGAAATACCTTGGCATCCGATAACAGCGGTTCCTTCCAATATGCGATGGAGCAGGCGCTCTTTAATCCCTTGGGAGAACTGACCGTACCGAAGGAGCACAGAAATTTTGCCACCAAGGAAAACCTGCCCACCTATCCCGAAAAGATTGATGCTTTGAAAGAGGAGGGCGCAAAGCTGGTGCTGGTTTATGGGATCGGAAGAATGTGCCATATTGCATTTTGGGAGCCTACCTTTGCTGCGGATTTTGCAACGGCCGCAGAGTGGGAGCGCGCGCCTTTCCGTATCGGCGCAAAGATTCATCCGCTTACGGTGGAGCAAAATGCTCTGACCAGCTTTAAGTCTCGGACAACTCTTGTGCCTTGCCGCGCCAATACCATTGGACCGGGAATCTTCTTGAAGGCAGATTATGCCATCGGCGGTGCGGATGGTACTTTGGGCAGAGGAATGCAATGGCAAGGAATGTCTCTTTGGATGACTTTGCGCCATGAGAGGACGCCTTGGATTACCTCGACTTATATCCCCACTATTCCCGGCAAGCTTTTCTTCCTCAAGGAGCTTGCAGGCCCGTTGAATGCAGAATGTAACTGATGAAGGGGATGCTATGAAAAAGATAAGATGGTGCATCATCGGAGCAGGGGGGATTGCGGATCGCCGCGCAATTCCTGCTCTCTTAGAGGATGATCAAAATGAAATTGCAGCAGTCATGGACCGTGTGCCCGAAGCTGCCGAGGCAGTTGCAAAAAAATATGGCGTTGCCCGATGGTTTTCCGATGAAGAGGAGATGCTCAGAGCGGTGGACTGCGATGCAGTATATATTGCAACGCCCGTTTTTTGCCATAAGGCGCAGGCGTTGCTTTGCTTGAAATACGATCGCCATGTTTTTATCGAAAAGCCTCTTTCTATGACAGAAAAAGAAGGAATTGAAATTGTAGATGCCTTTAAGAAGGCAGGAAAGAAGATGATGGTGGGCTACATGATGCGCTATCATAACCTTCATCGAAAAGCAGCTGAAATTATCAAAGACGGCGGCATCGGAGAAATCAACTTGGTACGCATGCAATTTTCTTGCTGGTATCCCGAAATAGAAGGTGCTTGGCGGCAGAATAAAGCTCTTAGCGGCGGGGGATGCATTATGGATCTGGCGGTTCATTGCATGGATCTCTTCGCTTGCCTTACCGATGATTGGATTGATCAATGCCATACTTTTTATGGGACGAAAACCTTTCAATATGAAGTGGAGGATTCGGCGATCATTTCTTTTGTTTCAAAGGGTGGTATTCTCGGGCATATTGATGTAAACTTTAATGTGCCTGATGCGGCAATTGCTTCAAAGGTTGAAATTTTAGGAACTGCCGGCAGCCTTGTTGCAGAGGGAACTCTCGGCCAAGAGGAGAGAGGTACGTTAAAATATATCTATGCTCCGCAAGGTAATTATGAGGCGCAGCAATCTGCAAGTATTGCGAATGCAAAAGAATTTATCGGCGAGGAATCGAATGTTTATCTTAAGCAATTTAGGGCATTTAATGAAATGCTGCTTTCAGAGGCAGATTATTCAAATGCAGAGCGCGCTTTGAAAATTCAAGCGCTTTGCGATCAAATTTATCAAAAGTAAAATAAGGGCTGTAAAAAATGATGATTTTTTACAGCCCTTTCGATTGTTAAAAAATGGCATTTATATATTAAAATTTGGCTTGCAATAAATCGGATTGTTTATTATGATAAAAACAAAGGAGGGGAGCGATAATGAAAGCAACAAAGGAATTTTTGGCGCAGCAAGAAATGCTCTACCAAAGGAGAAAAGAAGAAATCTTAAATACTAAGGATGAGCTGCAAATTAAGGGGACAACCTATTATGTTTCCAATGATGGGGAGGATACCAATGATGGTTTATCTCCTAAGACCCCATGGAAGTCCTTGAAGCGTGTTTCTGAAGCATATCTTAATCCCGGAGATGGTGTTCGTTTTAAGCGTGGCGATTTGTTTCGAGGCAATGTTATAGCGAAAGAAGGGGTAACCTACTGCGCTTATGGTGAAGGAGAAAAGCCGAAATTTTATGCCGGTAAAAAGGATTATGCAGATCCCGAACTTTGGGAACTTTTTGATGCAGAGAATAAAATCTGGAAATGTAAAGAGAAAGTGCTCGATTCCGGTACGCTTGTCTTTAATCATGGCGAATTTCATTCCAGAAAATTGATCCCCACCTATCGGGATTTGAAATGGGTTCATCGAGAGGATGAGCGTATGGATTTTAATATCCATACTGATATGACAGAAGATCTGGATATCTTCTGGGCGTTTGATGAATTGATGACGCGCCGCCCTTCTTTAGGGGAGAATTTCCCGGTGCCCACGTTCAATACCCTCTATGTATATGGTGATCTTTACCTTCGCTGCGATCGCGGCAATCCCGGGGAAGTATTTGATTCGATTGAATCGCTTGCTCGCTTACATATGTTTAAGGTTGGCAAGGCTGCAAATGTAAGGGTCGATAATCTTTGCATCAAATACGTTGGAATGCATGGCGTCAGTGCCGGCGGTCATGTTGTGGGGCTGCAGGTTACCAATTGTGAGTTTGGCTGGATCGGTGGCGCAATCCAAAATTATACCGGCATGGATCCCAATTTTACCAATGCCCGCCGCGGCCAGATTGTTCGCTTCGGTAATGCAATCGAAATCTATGGCGGTTGTGAGAATTATGTGGCAGAAAATAATTATATCTATGAAGTCTATGATGCAGGAATTACTCATCAGGTATCTGCTTATGATAAATTTGTATTGAAAAATATTCGCTATACGGATAATCTTATTGAAAAGTGCGTTTATGGGATTGAGTATTTCCTCGAAATCAAGCCCGGCGGGGAAGAAAGCTATATGGATGATATTGAAATGAACGGCAATATCATCCGTTTGTCCGGATATGGTTGGGGCCAGCAACGGCATAATTATCATACCCCTGCCTTGATTAAAGGGTGGAGCTATGAAAATCCTGCCTCCAACTACTCAATTTCCAATAATATCTTTGATCGCTCTGCTTATCGAATGTTGCATTTGGTTGCTGAAAAGCCCGAAAGCTGCCCTGTCATGAATGGAAATACCTATATTCAGGATCTCGGCGGTATGATCGGCCAATACGGCGCCAATGAAATTGAAGAGCCTGCGGTAGAGATTTTTGATGAAAATGCGGAAGAGAAAATTCAAAATATTCTTGGCGATAAATCGGCAAAAGTTTATGTAATTGAATAAAAGAAGGTGCGCATCAGCGCACCTTTCATTTATGATATGTTTCATAAATGCCGCAATGAGGCCGCAGGTTTATAACTGCAAATCAAAAAATAAAGAGGTAGACTTTAATGTCTACCTCTTATTTGGTCCGAGTGACAGGACTTGAACCTGTAGCCGCAGGCATTACATGCTGCGGCTAATGCGGCGGATGCCCCCACTCGCTCGCCTTTATTTGCCTTGGCAAATAAAGAGCAACCGCTCGGGGATGGCGATCAAGAGGCCGCAGGTTCTTTGCTACGTAGAAAAAAATAAAGAGGTAGACTTTCATGTCTACCTCTTATTTGGTCCGAGTGACAGGACTTGAACCTGCGGCCTCTTGACCCCCAGTCAAGCGCGCTACCAGCTGCGCCACACCCGGAAATTGAATTTTGAAAACTAATTGTAGAGGATATGTAGCCTACCGTTTATGGTATATTCTCGACAACGTTTAAGAGTATACCATAAACGGTAGGCTTTTGCAAGTAAAATATTTAAAAATTTAAAAGGAATTAATCTGCGAAGCCTGACTCAACAAGATTTACTAAAGCATCGAG
>JAZMZQ010000129.1:0-3540 GCA_045586045.1 Eubacteriales bacterium | reverse complement strand
TCACCGTTGAGGATATCCTTCGCGAGAAGATCCTGAAGATCGGTGAGAATATGAACATCCGTCGCTTTGAGCGTCTGGAAGGCAATTGCGTCAGCTATGTGCATGGCGGCGGCAGCGAGGCTGCTATGGTTCTCTTCGAGGGCGATGCTGCTAATGAGGCTGTTCGCGAGGCTCTTCGCAATGTCTGCATGCAGATCGTTGCAATGCATCCCGCATATCTCTGCCGTGAGGAAGTTCCCGCAGAGGTAATCGAGAATGAGAAGAACATTCTCTTGGCTCAGATCAAGAATGATCCCAAGAACGCAAATAAGCCCGAAAATATTCTGGAGAAGATGATCGGCGGTAAGATCGGTAAGTATTATACCGAGAACTGCTTGCTGGAGCAGGCTTATGTAAGAGATGATAAGATCTCTGTAGGCGAATATCTCAAGCAGGTTGGCAAAGAGGCCGGCTCCGAGGTTGCCATCAAGTCTTTTGTTTCCTATGTTAAGGGCGAAGGCCTTGAGAAGAGAGTCGATGATTTCGCGGCTGAAGTTGCCAGCATGAGCAAGTAATTTTAGACCAACTATTAAAAGCGACCTCGGTTTTTCCGAGGTCGCTTTGAAAAATTGAAGGAGAAGGTAACATGGCAGAAAAGGTTATTTCTTTAACTCTGGAAGGAAAAGCAAAGCTGGAGGCAGAGCTTGCCGAGCTGAAATCCACCAAGCGGGAAGAGATCGCAGAGAAGATCAAGGTTGCTCGTTCTTATGGCGACCTTTCCGAGAATAGCGAATATGATGAAGCGAAAAATGAGCAGGCAATTGTCGAAGCTCGTATTGCCAAGCTGGAAGCTACCTTGAAAAATGCAGTCATCGTTGAGGATGAGGCTGCTCAGAAGGTAGATGAGGATCGCATCCGCTTGGGTACTCATATCACCGTATTGGATGTAGAGACCGGCGAAAAGATGGACTATGATATCGTAAGCTCCATTGAGGCGGATCCGATGAACGGTAAGATTTCTGATGATAGCCCCTTGGGTTCTGCTGTCTTGGGCAAAAAGAGCGGCGAGACGGTAGAGGTTGAGGCTCCCATCGGGATCTTGAAATATGAGATCCTTTCTGTAGAAAAGTAATTAGGAGAAGATCAATGGATCAGAATCAAAATCAAAATAATCAGCCCGAGCTCTCCTTGAGCGAGCAGCAGCAGATCCGCCGCGAGAAGCTGGCGGCAATGTGCGAGGCCGGCAACGATCCTTTTGTAAAGACCAAATATGATGTAGACGCTTATTCCACCACCATTAAGGCGGATTATGAATCCTATGAGGAAAAGACGGTCTCCTTAGGCGGCCGTATCATTTCCCGCAGAATCATGGGTAAGGCCAGCTTTGTGGGCCTGCGTGATGGCGAGGGCGATATTCAGCTTTATGTCCGTAGAGACGATGTGGGTGAAGAGGTCTATGCCGATTTCAAAAAATGGGATATCGGCGATTGCATCGGCGTTAAGGGCTTTGTTTTCAAGACCAAGACTGGGGAGATCTCTGTCCATGCGCAGCATATTGAGCTTTTGGCAAAATCCTTGCTGCCCCTGCCGGAAAAATTCCATGGCTTGAAGGATCAGGATTTGCGCTATCGCCAGCGCTATGTGGATCTGATTGTCAATCCCGAGGTGCGCGATACCTTTATCAAGCGCTCTCAGATCCTGCGTGAGATCCGTAATTATCTGGATAATAAGGGATTTTTGGAGGTGGATACTCCGATCCTTGTTCCCTTGGAGATCGGCGCTTCCGCCCGCCCCTTTAAGACCCATCATAATACCCTCGATATGGATATGTATTTAAGAATCGAGACAGAGCTTTATCTGAAGCGCTTGATCGTGGGCGGTATGAATAAGGTTTATGAGGTTGGCAGAATCTTCCGTAATGAGGGAATGGATACCAAGCATAATCCCGAATTTACCTCTATCGAGCTTTATCAGGCTTATACCGATTATTATGGAATGATGGATCTGGTAGAAGAGCTTTATACCATGCTGGCAGAGAAGATCTGCGGCAGCACTAAGATCACCTATCAGGGTAAAGAAATCGATATGGGTAAATGGGAGCGGCTGACCATGGTGGAGGCCGTTAAGAAATATGCAGGCGTGGATTATTATGATTGGAAATCCGATGAGGAAGCCCGCGCTTGCGCGAAGGAAAAGCATGTAGAGGTTCCCGCTAATGCTACTAAAGGTACGGTCCTTGTGGAGTTCTTTGATGCATATGTGGAGGAGAATCTCATCCAGCCCACCTTCATCTATGATTACCCCGTAGAGAATAGCCCCTTGGCAAAGCGGAAGCCCGAGGATCCCGCCTTCACCGAGCGGTTTGAGTATTTCATCAACTGCACGGAATACGGCAACGCCTTCAGCGAGCTCAATGATCCCATCGATCAAAGAGAGCGCTTTGAGAAGCAGGTTGCAGCCAAAAAGGCAGAGGATCCCAACTGTAATTCCGAGGTAGATTATGATTATATCAATGCTTTGGAGTATGGTATGGTCCCCACCGGTGGCCTCGGCTTCGGCATCGACCGCCTTGTCATGCTGCTGACCGATAGCCCCTCTATTCGGGACGTTTTGCTGTTCCCCACGATGAAGCCTATCGACTAACAAAATGGACACCCTATGACTGCAAAAGTCATAGGGTGTTTTTTTGAATATTAAAAAATATCCTTTGCCGATTACAAGATGAAAAAATCCTTAATACATGCTGGAGATAATTGACTTATAATCAAAATCGGTGTATAATGAACAAAAGAATAACATATTTGTTCTTTTTAATAGGGCAAAGTGCCTTATAATTCGTGAAATGGAGAGATGGTTATGAGTATGCGTAGATTATTGTCATTAGTTGTAGCAATTGTAATGATGTTCAGCATTGTAGGCACGCAGTTGGTTGTTGCAAATGCAATCGGTGAGCCTACCATTACAGTTGGCAGCGGAACCGGTGAGCGGGGAGAGGATGTAACCTTGACAATAGAGTTATCTAATAATCCGGGCATTTGCGCTGCCCAAATTTGGGTTCACTATGCTGAAGGATTGGTATTAAAATCGGCTACTGATTCCGGCCTTTTAGCGGGCGCCGAATTTGGCGGAGACAAGAATGCCAATCCCTATGGATTATCTTGGGAAGATGGCACCAATGCTGAGAGAGCAGATAATACCGGCAATGGCACATTGGTTACCTTGGTTTTCACCATCGATCCTTCTGCAGAGCTGGGTGATCATGATGTTTCTGTTACTTATGATTCGGGCGATATTTATAATATGGCCTTGGAGGATGTGGATTTCGCGCTTGTTTCCGGAACGGTAACAGTTAATTGCCAACATGTAAATACCGAAATTCGTGATGATGAGGAACCAAGCTGCAATGAGCCCGGTTATTCCGGCGATACTTGGTGCATTGATTGCGAAACCAAGATTGAAGACGGCATTGTCATTTCTGCAACAGGCAATCATATTGATGTAGACGGGGAGTGGGAGAGCGATGAGACCCATCATTTCCATACCTGCAGTTGCAGCACCGAG
>JAZMZQ010000128.1:0-2026 GCA_045586045.1 Eubacteriales bacterium | reverse complement strand
AATGTAAGCACATTTGCCCTCTAAGTCGACCTTGGCTTCCACACCGTCGATGGCGTTTAATGCCTTCTCCACATGGCCGGAGCAACGGGTGCACATCATGCCGTCAATCATCATTTTCTTTTCCATCACGCAATCTCCTTTCTGTATAGTATTGCCTGTCGAATCGGGTTCTTGTGCCGATTCGATTGGATTGGCTTTGTCATCTTCTTGATGACGGAATGGTTTTTGAAACCGCTGTAAACGCAATGCATTGGTTACAACGGTAAGTGAACTGAAACTCATAGCGGCGGTAGCAAACATCGGATTTAGCTTCCAACCTAAGACGGTGTAAAATACGCCTGCCGCCAAAGGAATGCCGATGGAATTATAGAAAAATGCCCAAAATAAATTTTGCTTAATATTGCGAATGGTGGCTTTCGATAAACGGATTGCGTTGGCAATATCGCATAAATCGTGGCTCATCAAAATAATATCGGCGCTGTTTAAGGCAATGTCGCTGCCGGTGTTCATGGCAATGCCAATATCGGCTTGTGCCAAAGCAGGCGTATCGTTGATCCCGTCGCCGACCATAGCAACCTTTCTGCCTTTTTCCTGCAACTCACGGCAGATTTGCGCTTTCTCTTGCGGAAGAACCTGCGCAATCACATGCGCAATATGGGCTTCGTTGGCAATGGCTTGGGCGGTGGTAAGATGATCCCCGGTAAGCATAATTACATCAATACCAAGGGATTTCAGCGCCTCAATGCCGTCAACCGCGGAAGGCTTTAGCGTATCTGCCACACAAATAATTCCCAACGGTTTGCCGTCGTAAGCAAAGTAAAGAGGCGTGCGACCTAAGGCGGCCATTGCTTCTCCTTGCCCAATTAGTGCAGTAGGGTTGATGTTATGCTTATGCAGAAAGGCCAAATTACCGCCAACGGCAAGTTTGCCGTCGATGGTGGCTTGCACGCCCATTCCTTCGGTGGCAATAAAATTGCTGATGGGCGGAAGGGTAAGTTGCTTGGTTTCGGCATATTGCACAATGGCTCGCCCCAACGGATGTTCCGAACCTTGCTCCAAAGCGGTGGCAACGGAGAGTAAGTGCGCCTCGGAAGTTTGATAAGGAATGATTTCTACCACTTGCGGTTTGCCAATGGTGAGCGTTCCTGTTTTATCCAGCAATACGGTATCGATATGATGAGCCGTTTCCAATGCTTCGCCGTTGCGAATGAGAATGCCGTTTTCGGCACCTTTCCCGGTTCCGGCCATAATGGCAACCGGGGTTGCCAAACCCAAAGCACAGGGACAAGAGATGACTAATACCGCAATGCCGATGGATAGCGCGAAAGAAAAGGGGTAGCCCAACAATAACCACACAATCGTTGCAACAATCGAAATGGAGATAACAACAGGAACAAATACAGCGGAAATTCGATCGGCCAAGCGGGCAATGGGCGCTTTGGAGGCCGAGGCTTCTTCTACCAAGGAAATGATTTGCGCCAAAGTGGTATCGGCGCCGACTTTGGTTGCACGGCATTTTAAAAAGCCGTTTTGATTGTACGAAGCGCTCATTACCTCGTCGCCTTGTGCAAGCAAAATCGGCAAGCTTTCACCGGTCAATGCCGATTGGTCGATATAAGAGGAGCCTTCCACAACCACACCATCGGCGGGAATGCGCTCTCCCGGGCGAACCAAGAAGATGTCGTTTACTTGCAATGCTTCGGCAGAAATTTGCACTTCCACACCATCCCGTTCAACCGCAACGGTTTGCGGAGCCAGCTGCATCAATTGCTCAATGGCATCGGTAGTGCGGGCTTTGGAGCGACTCTCCAAATATTTTCCAACGGTAATCAAGGTTAAAATCATTCCGGCCGATTCGAAATACAAATCCATCCGATATAAATCCACACGGGCAGGGTCGTTATGCCCAAATCCAAAACCGATTTGATACAAGGCAAAGACGCCGTAAATAACGGCTGCGGCCGAACCCAAAGCGATCAATGTATCCATAGTAGGTGCGCCGTTTCGTAAGGTTGCAAAGCCTTTT
>JAZMZQ010000127.1:0-6677 GCA_045586045.1 Eubacteriales bacterium | reverse complement strand
GCCATGGAATCGGGAGAAGCATTATAACTATCGTCGATCACCGTAATCCCCGCCACCTCTTCGATAAACCAACGGCGGCCGTCGCCCGAAAAGCTTTCCAAGCCTTTTGCAAGAAGAGAGGGATCATAGCCCAGCAAATGGCCTGCACCAAAAGCAGCAAGCGCATTCATCACTTGATGCTCCCCTTCCACTTGAAGGGTGATCGGCAAGGAACCTTCCGGATATACAAGTGTAAAGGTTTTTTCCTTCACATCTACTGCGCGATAATCATTCTGCGCCCCAAAGCCGAAATAGCGGCAGTCTTTCTCCGGCCTCTGCTGATAGAGAAGGGGCTCATCCCCATTGAGCAAGCCAATGCCGCCTTCCTTCATCGTATCCACCAGCTCCAGCTTTGCTTTTGCGATATTCTCGCGGCTGCCCAAAAGCTCCATATGAGCCACGCCCACATTGGTAATCAAAGCAATATCGGGCTTTGCAAAGCCTGTCAGATAGCTTATTTGCCCCAAGCCCCGCATCCCCATTTCGATAATGGCAGCGCGATGGTGCTCCTCTACCGATAGGGCTGTCAAGGGTACGCCCAGCTCATTATTTTGGTTGCCCTTGGTGGCGCAAGCTTCGGTGCAAGCAGATAGTGCTGCCAAGAGAAAATTCTTGGTCGTGGTCTTTCCCACACTGCCTGTAACGCCGATCACCTTTGCATCCATCTCCGATAAATGGGTTCTCGCCAAAGCCCCTAAAGCTTCTCGAATATCCGCCACTTGAAAATAGGGATTCCGAAGAAAGGCCACACGCGGCTTTGTGCCGAGAAATACCAAATGGTCATATTGGCGATCCAGCTCTTCGATATAAGAGTGGCCATCATTTTTCTCTCCCACAATCGCGGCAAAGGCGGTGTAATTTTTCACCATTCGGGAATCAATCACCACTTGTTCGATCTTAAAATCTTCGCCTTCATAATTCTGCGAGAGGGCCTTTGCAATTTTATCAACCGTCAGCTTCATCTCTTTGCCAAATATTCCTTCACAATTTCTTTCTCATCAAAATGGACCTTTCCGGTTGCAAGCACTTGATAATCCTCATGGCCTTTTCCTGCCAAAAGGATCACATCATTTTCTCTTGCATTTAAGATCGCCTCGCCAATGGCCTCCTTGCGGTTTTCAAACACCGCATAAGGCACATCGCACCCTTCAAGCCCTGCCACCACATCCGCAAGAATTCTTTGCGGATCTTCGGTGCGCGGGTTGTCGGAGGTTACAATGATATAATCACTGTATTTCGCCACCGCCTTAGCCATCAACGGGCGCTTGGTGCGATCCCGATCGCCGCCGCAGCCAAAAAGGGTTACGACCCTGCCCTTGGCAAAGGTACGAATGGTTGTCAGTATATTTTCCAGCGCATCCGGTGTATGGGCGTAATCCAGCATCACCGTAAAGGGCTCATCAGTGGTTACCACCTCTGCACGGCCCGCCACCTTGGGGATCTTATTTAATCCTTCGCAGACCTGCTCGAAGGAGAGGCCGTCTGCCAGCAAAATTCCTGCGGCGCATAATGTATTATGCACTGTAAAAAGCCCCGGTGTCGAAACCTGAATTTGAGCCTTTTTCCCTTGATAATGGAGGCAATATTCCACGCCCCCTACATGCAAGGAGATTGCATCGGCATAAAGATCTGCTGCAGGGTCTTTCGTGGAATAGGTCAAGCCGCCAAAACGCTCTGCAAACTCTTGGCCGCACCCATCATCCAGATTGGTAACCGCCCGATCCGCCAAAGAGAAAAGGCGCGCCTTTGCCTCTTTATAATTCTCCATCGTCTTATGATAATCCAAATGGTCTTGGGTCAGGTTGGTAAAGCCTGCCACAGAGAAATGCAAGCTATCCACCCTCCGCTGATCCATTGCCTGAGAGGAGACTTCCATCACCACCGTCTTGACCGAAGCCTCCCGCATCTTCGCTAAAAGAGCGAATAATTGATGGGGTTCGGGGGTGGTAAACGAAGCAGGAAAGGTCTCACTGCCGATTTGATTATGAACCGTTCCGATCAGCCCTGCTTGCTCTCCCAAGCCATCCAAAATCGATTTTACAAACTGAGAAGTAGAGGTTTTCCCATTGGTGCCGGTTACCCCTAAAAAACGCAATTCTTTTTGAGGATTTCCATAGAAATTGGCGCAGATCTGCTGAAAGGCCGCGCGGGTAGAGGGGCAATAAAGCTCCATCGCCTTTGTGCCCGTTGCGCGCTCCGCAAGAATGACCGCCGCTCCTTTTTCTGCTGCAGAAGCTGCATAGCGATGACCATCCGTCAGCTCTCCGGGGATCGCCACAAATAAGAATCCTTCCTCTGCTGCTCTGGAATCACATGTAATTCCTCTGATTTCGATTTTCGGAATCTCTCCTTTAATAGAGACTCCTGCCAGAAGCTCAGCTAATTGCATATTTTTTCTCCTTTTCTCCTACATGGCCGATACGCCTTCGGAGCTATTGGTGCGAATGGTAATAACCGTACCCTTTGCCACAACCTCACCGGCTGCGGGAGATTGGGAAACAACCAGAATATCGGTACCCAGATTTTCATTACCGACCACCCGCACATTCAGGCCCGATTGCAAAATCCGATTGGTAGCCCCCGCCACACTATAATCCACCAAATTGGGGACCACAATATTCTTAGAGGGAGTCTCCTCACCGGTATAAAGGATCACCGTACCATTTTGAGGCATTGTAGTACCGGGCTCCGGCATCTGCGCCGTTACCGTATCGCCATTGCCGACCACCTTATATTTGAAGCCTTTATCTTCCAAGGCTTTACCCGCTGCATCAACCGTCTC
Source organism: Eubacteriales bacterium (assembly GCA_045586045.1). Taxonomy (GTDB): domain Bacteria; phylum Bacillota; class Clostridia; order Oscillospirales; family QAKW01; genus QAKW01. The sequence continues at coordinate 3,856 of JAZMZQ010000127.1, read as the reverse complement.
ATCGATATAGGAGGTAAGCGCCACATCCAACGTTGCCAATTCCTTATCGGTATAGCGCGGTTGCACACCCAAATAAGGAAGAATATCCGCCAATATATTTCCGGCCACAGGGGCAGCAATCGATCCACCATAGATCTGGCCGTTGGAAGGGCTATCCATCATCACCAAGACGGCATATTGAGGATCATCTGCAGGCGCAAAGCCCACAAAAGAAGCAATATAGCGCTCGATACCGGTAATGTTCATTTCATCAATCTTCTCGGAAGTACCGGTCTTTCCTGCCACTCGATACCCCTTTACATAAGCATTTTTACCGGATCCGATTGTTACTACATTCTCCAGCAAACTTGCCACCAATGCGCTGGTTTCCTTCGAGATTACCTGCCGACGCACCGTAGGTTGCATACTCTTGACAATTTTTTCACTGCCATCCTCTTGCGTCTCTGTAATTTCCTTTACTACATGCGGCGTTACCAAATTACCGCCATTAGCCGCCGCCGAAACTGCAGTAATCATCTGCAGCGGAGTAACCTTAAAGTTTTGGCCGAAGGATGCGGTTGCAAGCTCTACCTCTTGGAAATTAGAGAACCAGATACCACCGGTCTCGCCATGGAGATCTACACCGGTTTTTTCAGTCATTCCGAAATTCTTGAAATATTGATAGAAGGTATCGGTCCCCACCTTTGCGCCAATCGTAATGAAGGCAGGGTTGCAGGAATTTTGCACTGCCTGCGCCAAGGTCTGCATTCCGTGGCCGCTGGTCTTCCAGCAATGGATTCTGCGGTCCGCTACCGAAATAGAGCCGCCGCAGTTGAAATGATCTGCCGTGCTGATCAGCTTTTCCTCCAAGGCCATAGAAAGAGTTACAACCTTAAAGGTAGAGCCGGGCATATAAGTATCTACAATACACTTATTTCTCCAGATTTTATTTCGACGCTTATTGCTCTCTTCCTTTAAGGAATCTCCTTCCAGCTCTTCCAGCCCTTCCAGCATCATCGGATCGGTGATGGTGTAATATTGATTCGGATCATAATTGGGGAAGGATGCCATTCCCAGGATCTCACCGGTCTTAACATTCATCACAATCCCCGCAGCACCCTCCAAGCATCGATTCTCCAAGCGTGCCGCCTGCATATATTTTTCCAAATAGTATTGAACCGTCTCATCAATGGTCAATACTACATTCTGCCCGTTTTTCGCCTCCACATAGGTCTCATATTCATAAGGCAGTTCCTCGCCGACTGCATCCTTGGCAGTAATCAATTTACCGGCTGTGCCTTGCAAATATTCATTGTAGATGGATTCAATTCCATCAAGGCCCACATTATCGGTACCGGTATAGCCAAGGACATGGCAAGCAAGGCTGTTATAGGGGTAATAGCGCTTGGTATCATCCATTAAATGGATCCCCTTCAGATCATTCTCGTCGATGAATTTACGCACCTTATCGGCCACAGCCGTTTCGATTCTCCGCTTGACTACTTCATAAAAACTATTTTTTTGGGTTTTTTTGTAGACCTCTTCTTCGTCCACCTCTAAGATTTCAGCAAGCCCCTTGGCAATGGTGCGGCAAAGGGCGGTATCTTCCTTATCGATGGAATTGGGAGCAAGGCATACCATCTCCACCGATGCCGAAACCGCCATGGCAGTATAATTACGGCTGTAGATGGTCCCTCGATTGGCATAGAGCGTGGCATCCATTGTCTGCTGAGAGATGGCCTTTGCCTGATAAAATGTATAATCCACAATCTGATATTTTACAAGCACACCTGCCAACCAAATCAACAGCGCGATCGCAAAAATCGCCAGCATAACCGTGCTTCTGCGCACCATGGATCTTGTGGGTCCTTTTCCCATAATCCTGCTCCTTCCCAATAATCGCCAAATATCTGCTTTATCTCTTATAAAAGCGCAAAATGAGAGTAAGAAATAATTTCCCACTCTCGTTTTTTGCTTTCGTCTAATCAGTTGAGGTATTCCAAAAGGATGTTAAATTCTGCTACAATGCCGTCCCACCAATTATGATCAGTAGGCTGATCCTTTATAATCTCTACCGTATCGTCGGTCAGAAGGTTGATGGTCTGCACTTGGTAGTTTTCAACCTTAACCATCCCAAGCTCTTGCGTTGCAATCCGCTCGATCTCATCCATCTTATTTTTCTCTTCGATGGAGACTTGCAAGGAAACCGCATCCCCTTCCAGCTGCGCCAGCTCTGCCTTGGCATCCAACAATTTATCGGAGACCTCATTGAGAGCGATATGACTATATAACATATATCCGCCAACCACAATCAAAAATGCAATGCAGAGCACTGTGGTCCAGCGGATTCCGCTGAATTTGATTTTTTTCATGAGTGCCTCCTAATCCCTTTTTCTTATCTTTTTTCACACACTCTCAGCTTTGCAGGCTTTGAGCGGCGATTTTCAGCTAATTCTTTTTCGCAAGCCGTAATCGGCTTATGGGTGATCTGCTTCACAACCGGCTTTCTGCCGCATACGCAGATCGGTAAATTCTTATCGCAGATACAGCCGGTGGCAAGATCTGCAAATACATTTTTTACAATCCGATCCTCCAAAGAATGGAAGGTCATGACAGCGATCCTGCCGCCTTTTTTCAAGCAATCCACTCCATCTCGGATGGCCTGCTCCAAAATTTCAAGCTCGCCGTTGACCTCAATGCGAATGGCTTGAAAGGTTCGCTTGGCGGGATGCTTATTTCCATAGCGTGCCTTGGGAGGGAACGCTTTTTCAATAATTTTCACCAACCGGCCGGTGGTCTCAATGGGAGCAATCTCTCGCTCTCGTACAATGGAAGAGGCGATCTTCGGGCTCATCTTCTCTTCTCCGTAGCGGAAGAGGATTTCTGTCAGCCGCTCTTTGGAATAGGTATTCACTACCGTATAGGCATCCAAAGGATTCTGCCGATCCATCCGCATATCAAGAGGAGCATCAAAGCGATAAGAAAAGCCGCGGGATTCTTCATCCAATTGGAAGCTTGAAACCCCAAGATCAAAGAGAATTCCATCCAGCCCGTCAATTTCCTGCTCTTCAAGAACGCGCTTTAATTGAGAAAAATTGGATTTTACCGCCCTGAAGCGTTGGCCGAAAGGAGCCATGCGCTCCCCCGCCGCCTTGATGGCATCTGCATCCTGATCAATTCCGATCAGCAATCCCCCATCCAGCCTTGCGGCAATTCTGCTGCTGTGGCCTCCGCCGCCCAAGGTGGCGTCTACATATATGCCGTCTTTTTTAATAGCGAGAGCGCTGATGCACTCCTCTGCCATTACACTATAGTGCTCAAATTCCTTCATTAGAAGCCCAGCTCATCCATTGCTGCTACAATGCTTTCGCTATCCATAGCAGCCTCCATAGCGGCGAACCGATCGGGATTCCAGATTTCTACACGATTGCCGTTGCCGATGATTACCGCTTTCCCCTCAATGGTTGCGATCTCGCGCAGCTTGATGGGAAGCTGAATCCGGCCCTGCTTATCGGGATTCACATCTTTTTTATGGGTATTGAAAAAGAGAGAAATGCCGCGGCCCTTAGAGAGAGGCATTGCGGAAAGCTTTGCTTGCAGCTCCTGCCAAGCGTCTCTGGTAAATACAAACACGCAATCATCCAAACCGCGCGTTAATACCAAATCGCTGCCCATCTGCTCTTTCAAATCCTTCGGCAGGATGGCGCGGCCTTTTTCATCCACAAAGTTTTCATAATAGCCGGTTAGATATGCCATGTTTGTACCTCCTTTCTACCCACTTAGCAGACACTTTCTACCCATTTAGTCTCCACTTGATTTCAATTATATCATTTTTTTCTAAAAAATCAATAGTTATTTCATATTTTATATAAATTTT
>JAZMZQ010000126.1:0-1941 GCA_045586045.1 Eubacteriales bacterium | reverse complement strand
AAAAAAGAGAACGGCTATACAGAAGATAAGCGAAAAGAATCGGCAGAATTGATCGAACAATTATTTGATTGATGGTTTTGCATATTTGGGGATTCCCGTTCATATTCATATACAAATGAATAAAAAAGGACGGAGGATCCTCGCATGACAAATACCAGCATATATCGGGATATCGCAACCCGAACAGGTGGAGATATCTATATTGGGGTAGTCGGGCCGGTGCGGACCGGAAAATCGACTTTTATTAAAAAATTCATGGAGAATTTGGTGATTCCCAATATTCAAAATGAGCATCAGCGGGAGCGGGCGAGAGATGAACTGCCTCAATCTGCAGCAGGGAAGACCATTATGACAACCGAGCCGAAATTTATTCCCGATGAGGCTGCAGAGATTATGATGGAGGATCATACACGGTTTCAGGTGCGGCTGATTGATTGCGTAGGTTATGTGGTCGATAGCGCCATGGGGCAGACGGAAAACGGTGAGGCCCGTATGGTGGAAACACCCTGGAGCGAAGATAAGATTGAATTTCAAAAAGCGGCCGAATTGGGGACGCGAAAAGTAATCTGCGAGCACTCGACGATCGGGCTGGTGGTAACAACGGATGGTAGTATTGGGGAGATTCCTCGTGATGATTTTATTGAGGCGGAAGAGCGGATCATTCAGGAACTAAAGGCCATCAATAAGCCCTTTGCCGTTTTGGTTAATTCGATGTTTCCCGAAAGCGACAGTGCGAAGGATTTGAAGGAGCGCCTTGCAAAGCGTTATGATGTTCCGGTAATGACCGTGAATTGCTTGGAGCTGGATCGTGAAAAATTGCTATCGGTGATTCGCACGGTGCTGATGGAATTTCCGATTCGAGAAATTACGGTGGAGCTTCCTTCTTGGGTAGATGGTCTTGAAGGGGATCATTGGCTGAAAAAGGAAGTCTATACGGGGATTTTGGAAAATGCAGGCCGGATTGATCGGGTTAGAAATGTAAAAAGAATGGCGATCGATCTTGCCAAAGAAGAAAAACTGGCTCGCTGCGAGGTGGAGCAGATTGATCTTGGTGAGGGCAGAGCAGATCTTAAGATTGAGCTTAAGCCGGAGCTCTATTATCATGTTTTGAGCGAAGCGGCCGGCTTTCCTATCGAAAATGATGGGGAATTGGTTGCGTTGATCAAAGATTTATCAAAAGCGAAAGCAGAATACGAAAAAATCAAGGATGCTTTTGCGGAGGCAAAATCAAAGGGTTATGGAATTGTCTTTCCTGAGCTTTCCGAAATGACACTGAGTGAGCCCCAAATCTTTCGCCAAGGAAATCGTTTTGGCGTCAAACTTTCTGCAGAAGCGCCCTCTTATCATTTAATTCAAGCAAATATTTGCACAGAGATTTCTCCGATTGTAGGAAGCGAGCGTCAATCGGAAGAGTTGATTGATTATCTTTTGAAGGATTTTGAGGAAGAACCTGAAAAAATTTGGGAATCCAATATTTTCGGGAAGTCCGTTCATGATCTTGTCAATGAAGGTCTCCATAATAAATTAGCCCGAATGCCGGAAGATGCGCGCTTTAAGCTTCAAGAAACCCTATCCCGTATCATTAATGAGGGAAGTGCAGGCTTAATTTGCATAATTTTATAAAATGAGGCCATACTGTTTACGAGGTGAGTATCAATGAATAGCGAGGCTCAAGCCTTCTTCGATACCCTGCCCAAATGGTTAAGAGAGGAAATTCTTCAATCCGGTGTTCAATATAATACCCGAAACGAATTGGAGGAGATCGCTCGTAACTTTGCGGCGGGAAATGAGGGCTCAAAGGAAATGAAAGAGTAAAATTGTTGGAGAGAAGGTCCTGCTTTGGCAGGGCCTTTTTCTTTTGACATTTTTCTTAGGATGCGTTATAATAAATAAAATAGTTATTCAATGGGAAAATAGGGGAATAAAATGGCAAATCGATAT
>JAZMZQ010000125.1:0-3218 GCA_045586045.1 Eubacteriales bacterium | reverse complement strand
CCATGTCGTTCTGTGAGCCAAGGAGTTGAATTACTAAGTTGTCTTCCTAAGACCGCTTGGCCTCCGACTTGGCAAAATCGCCGCCATTATTGACGGCGGAAAATGCGAGATCGGCGTAGAAAGCACAGTGCTTCTGCCCCTTGGCGGCAGAAGGCTCAAGCTTTTGCGCCCCGGCGGTATTACGATTGAGATGCTGGAAAGCCAAGGCTTCCGAGTGGAAATGGATCCGGCGATTCTCTCTCCCGTCAAGGAAGGGCAGAAAGTCTCTTCGCCGGGGATGCTCCACCGCCACTATGCACCGAAAGCACCGATGACCATCGTTGCCGGAAAGGCCGAGGTTGCGGCACACGCAATTCAAGCCAAAGAAGAAGAGGGCGTATGGGTCCTTGCCTTTGAGGAATATCTGCCTCTTTTCAAAAATGCTCTTTCTTTCGGCAGTGAGAAGGATTCCAAAAGCCAAGCAAACGCTCTTTTTGATGCCTTGAGAAAATTCGATTCCCTCCCCTGCAAGGCGATCTATGCCATGGAGCCTTCCCAAGAGGGAGAGGGGCTTGCAGTCTATAATCGGCTGCTGCGGGCAGCATCCTTTCAGATCATCCCCGCAGAAAGGTTGTGATTTTATGATCATCGGGCTGACCGGCTTCAGCGGAAGCGGGAAAACCACTGTATCTCAGGTTTTTGCCGAGCAGGGCTTCTTTGTCGTCGATTGCGACCGCATTGTCCATGAGGAGGTCTACCAAAAGCCCAAAGTGCTTGACGCCATTGCCGCCGCCTTTGGGCAGGAATGTATTGAAGAGGGCAAGCTCAACCGTACGGTCCTACGCAGCAAAACCATGGGCAATCCCCAAGAAACCATGCGCCTGAATCAAACGGTGCTCCCTCTGATTGCGGAGCATATTCAATCCATTTTGGAGCAAAATACCCATCGCCCCATCCTGCTGGATGCACCGACTCTTTTTGAGAGCGGATTGCAGGCGCAATGCCATAAAATCCTCTGTGTCATCACCTCTCCCGATGTCGCTGTAAAACGGATTATGGAGCGGGATCACCTATCGGAAGAGGACGCTAAAAAGCGCCTTTCCAGCCAGCACCCTGCTTCCTTTTATACCGAAAGAAGCGATTTCACCATCCTCAACGACGGAGATTTGGATCACCTGCGCGCCCAAACCAAAAAGATCATCGAGGTGCTTCATGAGTAAGCATTATAAACGATTTCTTTTTTCGCTCCTCGGCGTCATGCTTTTAGGAGCGGGATTGCTCCTATTGAGGCCTTATCTTGAAAAAGATCCGACCCTCGATTATAAAGACACGGTATTTTACTATGCGTGGAAATATGATCTGGATCCCACTTTGGTCTTGGCCGTGATCAAGGCAGAGAGTAATTTCAATCCGAATGCCACCTCCCATGTTGGGGCGCGGGGATTGATGCAGATTACAAAAGATACGCTGAAATGGGCCTTATTTCGCGAAGGAGAAAAAGCGGATTATTCCGAAGAGGATCTCTATGATCCGGAAATCAATATTCGATACGGTTGCTTGATCCTTTCCTTGCTGAAAGAGGAATTTCAGGATACCGATACCGCCCTTGCCGCTTATAATGCGGGGCGGGGAAATGTCGTCAAATGGCTGAAGGACAGCCGATTTTCCAAAGGCGGTGTGATTATAGCCACCCCTTATCGGGAAACCAATCAATATATCAAAAAAGTAAATAAATACCATGCGCAATATCAAAAAATGTTAGGAGATGCCAAATGAATTTATTCTACGAATCTAAAAACATCTACGAAAACAAGCAAGAGCTGCCCGCCATCTTTGAGGCAGCGGCAGGCTACATGGATTTCATGAAGCAATGCAAGACAGAGCGCAGCTGCACAGCCTATTTCAAAAAGAAAGCAGAAGAGCATGGATTTCTGCCCTTAGAAAAAGGAAAGCCCCTGCAAGCGGGAGATAAATTCTATATCATCAACCGCGGCAGAGCCATTTATTTGGGCATCAAGGGCAAACTCCCCGAGAGTGAAGGAATCCACATCGCTGCCGCTCATATTGATTCTCCCCGCATTGACTTGAAGCCCTGCCCTCTCTATGAAAGCGAAGAGTTGGCATTATTGAAGACCCATTATTATGGCGGGATCAAAAAATATCAATGGACCACCATTCCTCTTGCATTGGAAGGAATTGTCATCTTAGAAGACGGCACAACGGTAGATCTTTCCGGCAACGACTACACCTTCTGCATCTCCGAGCTTTTGATCCACCTTTCCCGCAAGGAAATGGAAAAGACCGCCTCCAAAGTAATTGAAGGCGAGAATCTCAGAGTGATCGCAGGCCATATCCCCGATATGGAAGCGGATAAAGATCAAGTAAAGAGCGCCGTTTTGACGCTCCTGCATGAAAAATACGGAATCAAAGAAAAGGATTTCATCTCTGCAGAATTATCTTTGGTGCCCAAATTTGACCCTGCAGAGCTGGGCTTTGATAAAAGCCTGATCGCAGCCTATGGCCATGATGACCGCATCTGCGCCTATACTGCTTTTGAAGCCTTGATGCAGATCGAGGATGCGCCGGAGCATACCGCTTTGGTGGCGCTGGTGGATAAGGAAGAGACCGGCTCGCAAGGGGTCAGCGGCATGCAGAGTGAATTTTTGGAATTGGTTGTCAGCCGCATTGCTCCGAAAGAAAATATTTTGGAGATCTTTAATGCTTCCAAATGCTTATCTGCCGATGTCAACGCGGCTTTCGATCCTCTTTACCCTGCTCCCACCGAAAAGCAGAATTGCTGCCGCTTGAGCCACGGGCCCTGCATTACCAAATATACCGGCGCCGGCGGAAAAAGCGGCACCTCCGATGCTACTGCTGAGACCATGCACTATTTTACCAAGCTTTTCGATGAAAACGGAATTCGCTGGCAGACCGGCCTTTTGGGGGCGGTAGATGCCGGCGGCGGCGGGACGGTCGCAAAATTTATGGGCAACCGCAATATTGATACGGTCGATATCGGGATCGGCCTGCTTTCCATGCACGCGCCCTTGGAGATTGCCTCCAAGGCTGATATTTACGAAACCATCCGTGCTTTTGAAGCATTCTTAAAATAATAGAGTGATTAAGGAGATTTTAATTATGAAAAATTATGGATTTGGTCCCACCGATTTATTGGTCCCCCAATCGTTGGATATGAAAAAATGGAGCGTAGTGGCTTGCGATCAATATACCAGCCAGCC
>JAZMZQ010000124.1:0-3850 GCA_045586045.1 Eubacteriales bacterium | reverse complement strand
CATTGGCAAAGATTCTGGCTGAGCACCGTAAAGGAAGGCACTTGCTGCTCCTGCACACCCCGATGGGCTACCTTCGCATCGCAGATGCAATCCTCAATTATGCCGTTGTTACGGCCTGCAATGCCGCCTACAAAGGCGCTGCCTTCCACATAGCAATTTTCGCCCAGAACCACATTGCGAATGGTGCCGTTATTGACCCCGAATAAGCCTTGGTATTGCCGATCCGATTCGATTTTCAAGCCGTCGATCCGATAGCCGTTGCCATCGTAGGTGCCGGTGAAGGGCGCACCCAATGTCCCGATGGGGGAGTAGGCCCGATCGGTCAGATCAATATCAGCAGTTTGGATATAGCTCCCTGCAAGATCTCCGTTTGCAAGCGCAATCAGCTGCTCTGCCGAGGAGATCTCCATCGCCTCTTCTGCAACAGCAGGCAAGGAAAAGCCCGTACCCATGCAAAAGAACATTCCAAGTGCCGTCAGTATTGCGATCCATCGCATCTTTCTATCCGCCATCTTTCAAACTCCCTTTTAATTTGATTATGGTTTTACATTTTATTTTAACATTTTTCTTCATAAATAAAAAGAAGCAATATCACCAAATCTCAAAGCGTTTTTTTGGTCATTAAGCAAAAAGGGGCTGTAAAAAATCAAAACGATTTTTTTACAGCCCCTTTTTCTATTTTAAGATTTATTTGCCCATCAAGTAGCGAAGCAGAGCCGCACCGTCTGCAGTATCAATCAAATCATCGCCCTCGGTAATCTGAGCTGCGCCCTGATCAATCTCTGCCTTTGCCACAGTGCCGGCGTGTACCCGCAGAATCAAGATGACATCTGCCAAGGATACCTTACCGTCTCTATTCACATCGCCCCATACAGACTGAGCCAAAGCAACCGTTGCGCCCTCGCTTCTCATGGTAAGATCCAGCGTGGAAGCATCATCTGCTGCGGTGCCGCTTACCAAAGCGTTTTTCACCTCAACATCGATCCCATAGTCGCCTGCTTTATTGGCATCGGCAGTTGCAGTGAATTTAATGGTAGCAAATGCCACATCGCTCGTTACGGGAGCGCCTGCAGCGACAGCAATCTTCAGCTTTCCTGCCTCGGAAACAATTGTTCCTTCAAATCCATTAAAGACCACATCGGTTGCCGGATTGGCAATGGTCATTGCCTGAGCATCATAGGTCAGAATTGCAACCAAACCGCTGATACCGGGATTGGCATTGCCGCTGAAGGTCAGCTTGACATCGAATTGATCGCCCAAGCCGATCATAGAATCTGCTACTACCTTCAAAGTTGCCTCTGCAAGCTGAGGAACGATCTCCACTCTTGCATTGCCGCATTCCGCCTTACAGCTATAAGTGATCTTACCGGTGCCGGTGGTCGTAGGCTCATCACCGGGAAGAATGGTTCCCTCATTTGCAAAATCGCAAAGCTGAGCAGCGCCGCTCTCTCCGCAATCCTCGCAGGTACCGATATGGGTCTGGGTGCCTGCCACATGGCTATATTCAAAGGAGCAGGGCTCGCTCGGCAAGGTATTGCCGCAGCCGCATACAGGAGTATGGTTTACGCCCGCCACATTGGGATTATAGGTAGAAGCATAGCAATCTTCAATGATGGTTGCATTGCAGCCGTTATCGGCGCAGGTTACTTCATGGGTATTACCGGTAACCGCTACCTTTACGCCGTCCTTGAAATTATGAACAGCCAAAGAGGTTACCTTGGCATCTGCGGTAAATACCGTATCTGCATCTACAGCCACGCCATCGAGCTTCCAATCATAAAAATCATCGGTCAATACAGAAGCCGCTGCTGCGGGCAATTTGCCGCTTCCTTTGGTATAGAAGGTATCAACCAACTTCTCAGCGCCGCTATAGAGATCCACCATCTGAATCTTATAAACCTTTCCATAGCCCGCTTCTTGGCGGAGAAGGGGATAGGTATTTGCTGCATCGGAAACATAGCGATCCAGCTTATAAGCGATCTCATATAGATCTCCGATGGCAGAAACGCCGGCCAAATCGGGAAGAGACTTTCCTGCAACCTCTGCGCCGGATGCATTGTTGATTGCCTTCATGGCAGGTGCAAAATCAGCCGCGCAGTTGGTGGCCACAGCGTTATTTTCAACGACAGTATTAAATTGATCTCTGTTCATCCAAGCCTTGGCAGCAGTAGTCTCAACATCCATGGCAATGCAATTGATAAATTCAATGTTTGCAGCATTATTGGAAAGACCGACTACAACGCCTGCATAAGAAGCAGTGGCTGCGTTGGTAATCTTACCGCCGAGTACACCCAGATTCTTTACAGTGGACTTGCCGGAAGTCTCAATAGAGCCAATGGCCAAGCCGCCTGCGCCGGTTTCGGTATTATTCTCGCAGTTGATTACATCAACATTTTCAACGGTAAATGCATATTTATTCCTGATACAACCGACCAGGATACCGCAGTTATTGATGGTCGCATTGCAGCTGTTTTCCAGCTTACTGTTCTTTACAACGCTGTTCTTAATAATAATCTCAGCATTATCTACATCCGCAGCGGTTCTGGAGATATAAAGACCCATCTGGTTGCCGGAAACGCTTGCATCCAGAGTAACATTGATCATATCAACGTTCTCGATGGTTACAGAGCCGCCTTTATACTCGCTAAACAATACTGCACGACCGTAACCCCCTGCAAAAGAGCAATTCTCAAAGGTCAGGTTCTTTATAGAGCCGCCCTGATAGTTGCCGGAGAAGATTGCTGCAGTGCCGTAAGAACCAAAAGTATGCGTCCAATTATGGATCTTATGATTCAGGCCATTCAGCGCAATCTTGGAATCCTGCATGGTGGTGAAGCCGGTAGCACCGGACATATCAATATCCTTACCGATATAAATAACCACACCCTCGCGATTGAATCTGCCATGCTGCGCAGAGAGATAAAGGAAATCCTCCTTGCTCCATACAGAGTATGCCAAAGCATTGGGATAATCATTAATCATGGTGGTTGCAGGCGCATATGCACCGCTCTCGGTAAGCGCACTCAGATCTTGGATCGCCTTCTCAATCGCTGAAAGCGTATCATCCATATCCATGTTCTCTGCTTCTGCTACCAAGGCTGCAGTCTCTGCATCCAATACAGCGCCCTTGGAAATCAAGGTATCAAAATAATCCAATACGCCATCCAGCTGCTCCAAGGAAATCCGCTTTTGCGCATCCTCGCTCAGCTTCGCAATTACTACTACATCCTTGCCATCGCCGGCCAAGGTCAAGGTATTGCCGCTAATGGTGCCGGTAGAGCCCTCGGCTAAAGCATAAGAGCCTACATCCGGAATATCAAAGGTAATGGATCCGTTTGCATAATAAGAACCAATTGCAACGCCGGTTTCCATCTTCACATCTACCTTTACGGTTGCGCTGGCAAGAGTGCCCTTTGCTGCCTTTCCGGCAACCGTGGTCCACCAGAGGTTTCCGCCGGAGAGGGAATTGAGCCCATAAGCAACCTTTGCATCGGTGTTTGTTCCATTTAAGGTGGCAGTGCCGGAGGTGGATACCTTATCCAAAGGATCGGAGCAATAAGCATTGCTCAGCTTCAACCCGCCGCCGCCTTCGAAAAGAACTGCCTTGGGGGAAGATGCACCGCTGACAATATTATCCCGCACCAAAAGGCCATCAATCTTCGTATCAGTGCCTTGCAGATCACCAACCAGATTCGCCTGAGGAGCAGCAGTCTCATAAATATTACCGACAACGCCGATATTCTTCATCTCTACCTTCGTGCCGCTCATATGCTCTGCAGTACCAATCACCAGACCCATATAGGTAGAATCGGGTTTGGCGGTTTTCAAGGTATTATTGGCAACATAGCAA
>JAZMZQ010000123.1:0-8204 GCA_045586045.1 Eubacteriales bacterium | reverse complement strand
CTGATGAACCAAGCGATCGGCAAGGGCCATCTTCATATTATATTTATAGATTCCGACACGGGACTGGTCGTAACGCTTATCATCAAAGAAAAGATTGGTCAGATGGGTCACAGCGCTCTCTACAGCAGCAGGTTCGCCGGGACGCAGCTTCCGATAGACCTCGATCAGGCCTTCATTGGTATCATGAGTGGTATCCTTCTCCAAGGTCTTTACCACAAAATCACCGGCACCGAAAAGATCGGTGATGGTGGAATTGAGGCCCAGATCCAGATGGCAGAAGGGGCTATAGGGATCACGGGATGCAAAATAGCCCAATGCGCGGATGAAGGAGGTGATGGGGAGTTTACGGTTCTTATCGATGCGGGTATAAATCACATCGAAGGAATCGGTCTCATACTCCAGCCATGCGCCACGATTAGGGATCACCTGCGTCTTATAAAGAGGATTACCGCCCTTATCCAGTTCCTTTGCATAATAAATGCCGGGAGAACGCACCAGCTGAGATACCGCTACACGCTCTGCGCCGTTGATTACAAAAGTACCGCTCTCGGTCATCAGGGGGAAATCGCCCATGAAGATCTCCTGCTCCTTGAGCTCACCGGTCTCATTATTGGTAAGACGCACTACCGCCTTCATGGCAGCGGCATAGGTAGCATCTCTGGATTTGCACTCGATCACGCTGTATTTCGGGGGATCGGGCATGCTATAATCCAAAAAGTCCAGCACTAAATTGCCGGAATAATCTGTGATGGGCGAAACATCACGAAATACCTCCATCAGACCCTCTTTCAGAAACCACTCATAGGATTTCTTCTGGATCTCGATCAGGTTGGGCATTTCCAAGATCTCGTCGATCTTGTTAAAGCTCATTCTTGTGTTTTTGCCCAAGACCTTCTCTTTCGGCATCAATACAATCACTCCGTTTCTTTTATAATAGATCGTCCCGTGGAGAAATTTCTCCGTTTTGCACAAAATATTGGAAAAATAATTGGAAATTTCTACATCCAAAGCGGATTTTTAGCGATATTTTTCCATTATGATGCAGTTTATTATTGTAGCATTTGTCTATCAATTTGTCAAGAAAAAATTTTATATTAAAAATAAAAAATACGAAGGTGATTTTCACCTTCGTACCTTTTTGGTTATTTCGGTTGCGCCGATATTGCGCTTATACCTTTTGCTTAACCTTAGCAGCCTTACCTACGCGATCGCGGAGATAATACAGCTTAGCGCGGCGAACCTTACCGCTGCGAACGATCTCAACCTTTGCAACGTTGGGAGAATGAACCAAGAAGGTTCTCTCTACGCCGCAGCCATAGGCTACGCGGCGAACGGTGAAGGTGGAAGAAATACCATTATTATGCTTTGCAATAATGGTGCCTTCAAAGGCCTGAATACGCTCTTTATTGCCCTCCTTGATCTTAACGCTGACACGAACGGTATCGCCGACATTAAGAACGGGGACTTCGGTCTTTAATTGCTCATTAGTAACTGCTTTCAAGTAATCCATTACAGTTTCCTCCTTTTAATATCGGACATTCGTGCGAGCAATCTGCAGAGGACTATCCGTTTTCATACTGATACATAATAACACAGGCTTTTTGATTTTGCAAGTGTTTTTTTAAGTTTTTTGCCGAGCGGTGTTCTTCGGCGGAAAGAACCGCTTATTTTCAGCCGCCGCTTAAAACCGCTCAAAATGAGTGAGATTTTCGTCGAAAGAATCCCGACGGCGTATCTTGGTATACGCCGAGCGGTTCTCTTCGGCGGAAAGAACCGCTTATTTTCAGCGGTTTTACATTTTTTCGGGTGCGTCGATGCTCATAACAGAAAGCGCATTGGCGATGGTGTTCTTTGCTGCAACGCAAAGAGTGAGCCGTGCATCGCGAATCGCCTTTTCCTCGCCCTTAATATGGCAGGCATTATAGAAGCTATGGAAGCAGGAAGCCACGCTCATGGCGTAATGGGTCAGACGGGAGGTTTCCAAGCCTTCGGCGCAAGCATTGATCTCTTCGGGGAAATTGGCAATGGCACGAATCAGCGCACGCTCCTCTTCGGTATTAAAGCAATAGCCATCGGCAGCTGCCGCTTGATAGCCCTCGCCCATTTCTTCCATGGTACGCAGAATACTGCAGATTCTTGCATGGGCATATTGCACATAATAAAGAGGATTCTCGTTATCCTGCCGCAGAGCAAGATCCAAATCGAAATCCATGGCGCTATCGCAATGGTTCATATTAAAGAAGAAGCGAGCGGCATCGGCGGGAATCTCATCCAAAAGATCCGAGAGGGTGATGCTCTTTCCGGTTCGCTTGCTCATGCGGAAGGGTTCTCCGTCCTTCATCAGCCGCACCAACTGCATCAATACAAACTGCAGCTTTTCAGGATCCTGCCCGATGGCATTCATGCCCGCCTTAAATCGCAGGGTATGGCCGTGGTGATCTGCGCCGAAGACATCGATGCAGCGATCAAATTTCCGCTCTTCAAATTTATTGCGATGATATGCAATATCTACTGCATAATAAGTATAGAAGCCATTGGCCTTGACCAACACCTCGTCCTTATCGCAGCCAAGCTCGGTGGCCTTAAACCATTTTGCGCCTTCCTTTTCATAAAGCCAGCCGCGATCCTCCAAAAGCTTGACCGTCTCTGCCAGATATCCGCTCTCATGCAAGGTGGATTCCAAGAACCAATGATCAAATTGAATCTTATATTTGCCAAGATCCACCTTCATTCTGGCAATATTGCGCTCCAAGCCGAAGGCGATCAGCTTTTGCGTCAGCTGCTCTTCCGATTCTTCAGCGCAATCGGGATGCTCTGCCAGATAATCAGCCGCAAGGGCCTTAATATCATCGCCATGATAGCCGTTTTCGGGGAATTCGCAATAATCTTCCCCATGGATCTTCTGCATCAAGCGGGTATAAAGAGAGAGGCCGAAAAGGGCCACCTGATTGCCCGCATTGTTGACATAGAATTCCTTATGAACATCCGCGCCTGCCCAAGCAAGGGCGTTGGCAAGGCTATCGCCGACTACGCCGCCGCGGGCATTGCCCATATGCATGGGGCCGGTAGGATTGGCGGATACAAATTCCACCATAATCCGCTCCCCTTTCAGCAGATCGGTCTTGCCGAACTGCTCTCCCAAAGAGGCGGCAGATTCTGCCACGGCCTTAAAATAGCCGGCGCCCAGATAAAAATTCAAAAATCCGGGGCCTGCGATCTCCACCTTCTCGATCATGGGATGCTCCGGCATATGATCGGCCAACATCTGCCCGATCTTCTGAGGGGCATTTTTCAAAACCCGCACATTCTTCATGGCAAAGTTGGTGGAATAATCACCGTTTTGCGCGTCTCTGGGTTGCTCGATATCAAAGCCCTGCAGCTCTGCCTCAGGCAGCAGCCCTTCTGCAACGCAGGCCTGATAGCTTTCTTCCACCAGCCGACGAATCTCCTTTTTCATATCATTAACGGGATTCTTCATTCTTTATATATCCTCCATTGTTATGATCATTTCATTTTCGCTGAGCAGCTGCTCTCCCGCCAAAAGGCGGTAAGTAACCTCCAAGCGGCGGGTATTTTCTTCCCAGCTGAGTTTTTTCGTATCGACCGTCAGAATCATGCGGCCGTATGGGGTCTCATAGCGGGTATCCCGCTCATCCCCTTCTATAAACCAAAGATCGCCGGAAAGATCTCCCAAGCGATGGACATGGACCTCCCCTTCGCTGATCCGCAAATGGGCCCGCCGCCCTTCCGCCTCCTGATAAATCAGATGGTGGCTTTGATCCTTTTGATAATATTTTCCTTCATAGGTGTGGCTCTGCCGCTCCACCTGCCCTTCCGCACGCTGAACGGTCTGCAGGGTGATTCTCACTGATTTATTTTCTGAATTGCTCGGCATCGGCACTTTCCACCCTTCCCTCAAGCTCTTCCTTCATAAAGCGGCTGCCCATACGGATAAATTCCTCCTTAGGGCCGCTGACATAGTAACGCACACTGCCGCCGCTCTTTTGAAGAAGATCCCGCTCTCGCAAGACCTTTTTCAAAGATCGGGCACTCTCCTGCCCCACATTGATCAGCTGCAGCTTTTCCCCCGCCCTTGCGAAGATGGCGCTTTCAAGAAGCGGAAAATGGGTGCAGCCCAAAATCAACGTATCGCACCCTTCTTCCAAGATCGGCTCTAAATATTCATCCACCGCCTGCCGCACTTTTGGATCAAAGGGATCGGTATGCCCCCCTTCAATCAACGGCACCAATTTGGGGCACGGAATGGCTACTGTAGTCTCCACTCCCTGCTCTCTTAATCCCTGCTCATATGCGCCGGAGCGAATGGAGGCTTCGGTGGCCCAGATTCCCACCTTCCGATTTTTCGTAGCCTTTGCGGCGGCCGCCACCGCACTCTCAATCACGCCCAACAGCGGGAAATCATAATTCTTTTGAATAGAGGGAAGAATGACCGAAGAGACGGTGCCGCAGGCGATCAGAATCGCCTTCACTCCAAAGCTTTCCAGAAGAGCAATATCGGTGCCGGCAAGGGTCATCAGTTCCTCCCGCTCTTTGCCGCCGTAAGGCAGGCGCGCGGTATCACCGAAATAGATAAAATCCTCATGGGGCAGATCCTGCCGCAGCTGCTTGAGAGCTGTGAGCCCTCCAAGGCCGCTATCGAATACCCCGATGGGCGAATTATTCATATCCTCAGTTCCCTTCGTTGTGTTCTACCGCCAAATCAATCAGCTTTGCCATCAACGCTTTTCCCTCAATTCCGCTGGCCTCCATCAGCTTGGGATACATGCTGATATCGGTAAAGCCGGGGATGGTATTCAGCTCATTAAATACAGGCGATCCATCTTCTTTTACAAAGAAATCCACCCTTGCATAGCCGTTGCATTCCATTGCCGCAAAGACACTCTTGGCAATTTCCCGCACCTGCTCTGCCACCTTCGGCTCCAGCCGAGCGGGAATGTAGAGCAGAGATGCCGCATCATTATATTTAGCATCATAATCATAGAACTCTGCTGCAGGAGCAATCTCTCCCACCACCGAGGCAAAAAGATCATCATTGCCCAATACAGCCACTTCTACCTCATGGCCCACAATCGTCTCTTCCAAAACGATCTTGAAATCATGCTCTGCCGCAAGGCGCAGCCCATTAATCAGTTCTTCCCGATCATGGCATTTGCTGATCCCTACGCTGCTGCCTGCGCTGGCCGGCTTTACAAAGATCGGATAATCCAGCGCTTTTTCCGCCCGCTCTACCACCGCATCCATATCGGCAAGCTCTCTGCGATAGAAAAAGCACCAATCGGCCTGAGGGATCCCCGCTTTCTCGCAAATTAATTTGGTCAGCGCCTTATCCATAGAATTGGCCGCGCTGGTCATAGAAGTCGTAATCTGCGGAATTCCTGCAAGCTGGAAAAGGGCAGAGATGGTGCCATCCTCTCCGTTTTTTCCATGAAGAATCGGCGCTGCCACATCGATGGGAATCACCTTTCCGCTTGCGGTGCGGATTCCTTTTACCGAAGAATCCGGCAAAATCCAAGCAGGCTCATTATCGGCGCGCTTCTCCCACGCGCCGCTTTTAATCTCCTCAAGGGAAGCATTCGTCTTATACCATGCCCCCTCTTTGGTGATGCCGATTACCGTTACATTATATTTTTCATCCTCCAGCAGCCGCAATACATTGCATACAGAGCTGCGGGAAACTTCATGCTCCGAAGATTTACCACCGAATAAAACTGCGATATTCATATCCGTTTCCTCCGTTTGTTCATACTGATTCAATTTATTATAATATCAAAATCTCTCTTCAAAGTAAAGCATTTTATAAAAATATCTTTACATTTCATTATTATTTATATTAAGATATGAATGGGAGATGAGAATATGGACCAAAAATATATGAAAGAGGCCCTGCGCCTTGCCAAAAAAGCCGCCGCACGGGGAGAGGTGCCGGTGGGCGCAGTCCTTGTAAAAGAAGGCAAGATCATTGCGAGAGGCTATAATCGAAGAGAGTGTGATCAGGATGGCCTTGCCCATGCGGAACTGATCGCCATCCGCCGCGCCTGCAAAAAAATCGGCTTTTGGCGGCTCAACGATTGCACCCTTTATGTTACTCTGGAGCCCTGCCCCATGTGCACAGGTGCCATCATCAACACCCGCATCCCGCGGGTGGTTTTCGGCTGCTCCGATCCGAAAGGCGGAGCTATGGGCGGCCTTTGCGACCTCAATCAATACCCATGGAATCATCATCCTCAAATCGAAAAAGGGGTGTTGGAAGAGGAGTGTGCCGCCGTGCTAAAAGATTTTTTCAAGGCGCTCAGAGCCAAAAAAACCAAATCTTCAAATTCTTAAAAATTTATTTACAGTTCTCTAACATATTCTTTTTCAAAAGGTGTTATACTATGTGCAGATGAGAGAGATCTCATCGAAAATCCCCCTCCTATTTTTTAATGCAAACGGAAAACGGTGATGCCTCGGCATCACCGTTTTTCGCTTCTTGACTAATTTTTGAAATAAGGATATAATTATTATATAGAATTTTCATACGGAGGTATTTTCATATGGATTTATTGGATCAAATCACCCAAGAAGCAAAAAAAGCAGGCACATTTGTGGCTGAGAAGGCAATCTTTGTAAAAGACTATGCAAAAAACACATGGGATGCTGCAGAGATTCGCAACAAAATGAACGACCTTTATAAAGCCATCGGCAAGGCCGTCTTCCAAGCGGAGACCACCGAGACCGATACCGCCGAAGAGATTAACGGTTATATTGAAGATCTCAAAGCACTGGATGAAGCGCTCAAGGAAAAGACATCCGAAAAGGAATCCTTGGTTGGCAAAAAATACTGCTCTGCTTGCGGCAAAAGCGCTGATAAAAAGGCTGCTTTCTGCCCCAAATGCGGCTCTAAGCTATAAGGTGGTGGCAAGCCTTGGCTAAAGCGCAAAAGAATTTCCTGAGCGGCGCGCTGATCCTTACGGTTGCTATTGTGGCAGTAAAGATCATCGGCGCCATCTACAAAATCCCTCTGGCCAATCTTTTGGGCACTGTAGGGATGAATTATTATAATGATGCTTATCAGATTTATTCCCTGCTTTATGTCCTCTCCACAGTCGGAGTGCCGGTGGCCATTGCAAGAATGGTCAGCGAATCTGTAACCCACAATCGGCTTACAGAGCCCAAGCGGATCCTCAAAATCTCCACCGGTATGTTTGCCGCCATCGGCTTTGCGTTGATGATCCTGCTGATGGCTTTGGCAGGGCCCCTCTCAAAGCTTCTTGCCAGCGAGACGGTCAATATTTGCATCTATCTGATCGCACCCTCGATTTTTTTGGTAGGCGTCTCTTCTACCATTAAAGGATATTTTCAAGGCTATAAATGCATGACCACCTCGGCGGTCTTTCAGGTATTGGAAGCAGGATTTAAGCTTTTCGGCTTGGTCTTGGTCTGCTATATGGTCTATCTCCAAGGGATCACCGATCCCATGACCCTTGCCTGCGGCGGGGTATTAGGGGTAACCTTCGGCTCCTTTGCCGCCACCATTTATATGCTGATCTCTATTTTAAGGGAAAAGGAATTCGGCAAGGATACGGAAGGCTCTCTGCCCGCTCGCTCAAGCAAAACCATTGCCAAGACCGTGCTAACCTTGGCAATTCCCATTTCTTTGAGCAATGCAGTTCTTTCCCTCTCCTCCACCATTGATATGATTTTGGCGAAATGGAGTTTAGGGCAATTCGGCATGACCAATGAGCAGGTGCTGCATACCTACGGTGCCTACTCCGGCGCCACCTTCTCTCTTTTTAATCTTCCCCCTACACTGACCTCCTCCATCGGCATCGCCGTCCTCCCCTTCTTGACCTCCGCCTTTGCGGCCGGAAAGGTGCAGGAAGCCCATCGGAATATCCGCTCCTCCTCAAAGGTGCTGGCGATCATTGCCATGCCCTGCGCTTTGGGAATGAGCGTCATGAGCGAGGCGATTGTAAAGCTTCTTTATATTGAGGATTATTGGGCAGTGGGAATCCCCACCCTCCGAGTGCTTGCTCTTGCCATTTTCTTTGTAGCCTTTGCGCCGCTGACCAATTCATATCTCCATGCAGTAGGTCGGGTGCGGATCACGCTGCTTTCTATGGGCGCAGGCGCTTTAGCCAAAATTTTGGTCAATCTTCTTTTAGTCCCTCAAATCGGTATCATGAAGTCGGATCGTAGCCATG
>JAZMZQ010000122.1:0-2758 GCA_045586045.1 Eubacteriales bacterium | reverse complement strand
TCCAACAGCAGCTCGGAAACTCTGCCGGGGTAGCGGCAGTGGAAGGAATCATATTGAGCGGGGGGAATGCGCTTTTTAAGCTCAAATAAAATATCGAAAAGCCAAGCGCAATATTGATCCAGCATCGGCTTGCTCATGATCATCATATTGAACATATGAGCGCTTTTTCTGGTATGCAGCCGTTCAAATTCCGGAAGATATGCGGGATATTTTTCGGCAATGATTTTTCCCGCCTCATCCAGCGGCTCGATATAAAGAGAATGCCGATAATGGTCGTAGAGATTCTCAATATAATAATTGCGCTTTCGGGGCAGGATGATATCGTAGCTTTGCAAAATGGTTTCCGCTTCTTTTAGGGTAAGAAGGCGGTCCATTTTATCCTTTGGGGCAAAAGCGCCTTTTTTCTTGCCGCCGAAATGCCGCCGATAGTGGGCAAGGCCGATATAATCGGCATCCAGATTCTTCCATGCCCAATAGAGGCCGGTCAGCTCGCTGAAATAAGGGTTGTCCGCCGAGATGTTATCGCCGGTATGATCCCCTTGAAAGCCGATGCCCTCCTTGCCCTCTTTCCCTACATGCAGAGGAAGGTAGAGGGGATCTTTCGGCATTTCAAATGGCTTATGAGCAGCAACAATTACTTTGATGTTCACGATGCGGTCTCCTCGATGGTTTTCTCTTCTTCTTTTGGTTCTTCAATGAAGGCGTGGAGCTCTTTAGTGGCAATGTCCAGATCGTAAATATAGTACCAAATACCATTGATAAAGCAATCTTTCCCCTTCTTGGCATTGCAGTTTTTAGTGGGAAGGCTGAAATTTTCAATGGCGGGAGAAGCCTTCAGATACCAAGCGGCAAGCTGGGTAATCTCGCCGGAGGTAAGAGAAGTCTGGCAGTGGGCCAGCGCAGTCTCCGCTACCTTCATCAGCTGAGGAATGCTGGTCTTGCTGCCCAGCTTCTCATAAAGGGCGCCCAGCACTTCTTTTTGCCGATTGCCCCGCTCGATATCACCGCCGGTGGAGCGGTTGCGGGCGTAGGAAAGGGCCTGCGCGCCGGAAAGGACTTGGGTACCGGTCTCGGAGAGATATTCGCAAGGATGGCCTTGGGCGCGCATTTCGGGAACACAGCTGTTGACAAAGGATTTTTCCGCAGCATCCACATCAAGGGTTACGCCGCCCATGGCATCAATAATATCAATCAAACCGTAGAAATTGACCGTAACATAATCGGTAATATCCATATCAAAATTCTGGTTGAGGGTCTTTACTGCAAGCTTGGCCCCGCCAAAGGCGTAGGCATGGTTGATTTTATCTTTTCCATGACCATCGATGCTGACATAACTGTCTCTTGCAATAGAGGAGAGCTTGATCTTATCATGGGCTTTATCAATGGAGAGGATGATAATGGAATCAGAGCGACCTTTGGTGGAATTTTTGCGGGCATCGATTCCAAAAAGGGCAATGTTGGTTACCTTGGCCGCCACTTTATCGGAAGGCGCCACATCCACCTCGCCTTGGTTCCATTCATCATCGGAATCAATCATGTTGAATACATGGCTGACAACAAAATAGCCGCAACCCAATACGACAATCAGCGTGATCAAAAGGCTTGCAACGGCAATCAAAAAGGCTCTCTTTAGCTTATTCATTTTTTTGGCCTTTTTGGATTTGCGTTGGGGGCGTTTCATTTTTTCTAATAACTTTTCAAACAAGGGAAATCCTCCTCAAATATCAATCTCCGCTTTTGCCGGATATAATCATGTATGCACCGATAAAGATGATCTTCAGGTCCAACCAAAAATTACGATGCTCAATATATTCCAAATCGGATTTCACCCATTCCTCAAAGGAGATGGAATGACGATTCGGCTGAATCTGCCAAAGGCAGAGCAGGCCGCCTTTTACCAGCAGGCGCTGCTTGTGCTCTTCGGTATAAAGCTCTACTTCCTGCGGCAGAGGCGGGCGAGGGCCCACTACGCTCATATGCCCTAAAAAGACATTGAGAAGCTGCAAAATTTCGTCCAGCGACCATTTGCGAAGCCATTTCCCAAAGGGAGTGATGCGGGGATCATCTTTGATCTTGAAGGCAGGGCCATCAGCTTCATTGAGCCCTTGCTCAATCATCTCGCGCTTCATCAGATCTGCCTTCGGCCTCATGGAGCGAATCTTAAAGAAGGGGAAAAGTTTTCCGCCTTTTCCTACTCTTTTGGAAATATAAATGGGATTATGCCCGTCTTCTAAAAATTTGATCAGAAGAAGCAGCAGAATGGCCGGCAGCAAAATCAGCAGGGCAAGGCCCGATGCCAAAAGATCAAATAGCCGCTTGAAAAATGCATAAAAAGGCTTGTTTTTCAAGATGGGATTGTTTGCAGCCATAGTTGAGAGCCACCTCCTTCATCGTCAATAAATAACTAAGTATAAATATTATTATATATATTCGGTCCAATTATAGCAAACGGAAAATAAATTGTCAATATCAGAAGAGCGAGAGATAGGCGAATATAACTGAAAAAGACGATTGCAAAAGCAATCGTCTTTTTCTGCGAAAGGGTAACCAAACGGAGCAAAATCGAGGTAAAAGTAAGCAAAAGTAGTGTAGCAATCAAAAATATTGCTTATACTTTGGTTCTGCTTTTAATTCATTAAGCAATTCGTCTAAATTTTCAAAAACGGATTTTCCGACAATCCCTCTAAACGGTTCCCACATTGCAGGTAGCACATTGTCGTGTGAACAAATATATTTCCATTCGTCTTCATCGTACTGA
>JAZMZQ010000121.1:0-19683 GCA_045586045.1 Eubacteriales bacterium | reverse complement strand
AAAAAGAGTGGGCTTTCTTTTCTCTTGCTAATTTATAGAATCGGCAGAATTCTTTAGTTCTCTTATTTTCTGCGGTCTGTGCCTTTTTTGACAGTCTGAAAATCAAACGCCCTGCGGAAGCAGGGCGTTTGATTTATTCATGGATTAGGCGATCAATGATTTTATCATGAAGGGTTTCTAAAAAATCTTTATTTCGCGGATATTGCTTAAAGGTGAGGGTCATCTCCGCTTGTTGATGGACCCATTTTTTTGCCTCATCCAAGCCGATTTTTTCGGCCAGCATTTTAAGGAGCATCCGATCCTGAAGGGCTTGATGGAAAATGACGGTGCGGATGGATTCAATGGCTCCATCCTTATAGGGATAGACCGAGAAGGGATCTCCTGCAGGCCAGGTCATCATGCCATCGGCAGTAGCATAAGGATTGATTTTATAATGGGAACGTTCGCTATAATAAAAATTATAGCCCCAGTGCAAAAATCCAACCATATCATAAAGGAAAAGCTGGGTTCCTAAGATTCGAGTGCGGTAGGAGGGCATCGCCAAAAAGCGATTGGAAACCTCCTGCCCTTGAGAGCAGCAATAATAGCACCAACGCTCTTTAATATCGGCCTCTAAAAAGGGCTCAAGGCCGTTGGTTTTACAGACAGGGATATCAATCAGACCATTTTCAAAAAATTCAATATTGGAAAGCGCATCGATCAGCTTGAAGCCTTCAATATAGGGCTTGATGAAATTCTTGGCGGCCAGATAATTTTCATAGTCGCCTTCACGGGTGGACTTGGGCTCATCGGAAATATGGAAATAGCATTTTTCTGCAATTCCCATTGCGTGGAGTTTCTTGGTGAGCGCGGGCAGAAATTGGGAAAGAAAGTTCTGATAGGCCGCGCCCATGGCTTCGGTATGCCAACCGAATTCTTTTACCTGCTTGCCTTCAATCTCTACCAAAATCTTTGGGCAATAGGCCACGCCCCATTGGGTAAAGAGATGGGAAAGCTCAAAGTATTGGATTCCGTATTGCCGGCAGAGGGCTACCCATTTTTCCAAAAGACTGAAATCAAAGGTATAGGTCTCCTCGCTTTTTTTAACACCGATCAGCTGCATGGTTGGCCGCTCTGCGCCGATGGCGGTATCTAAAGGCGGGGTAAAGAGGGGGGTCAGCATCATGGTGATACCGGTACGGGCGGCGGTTTTAATATAGTTTTCGATCAGTTTCCAATGCTTTTTGCTCATCATTTTAGCGCCATGATAATCAGCGATGGAATCGCAATGGAGCCATTGAGTAAAGATGAGATCGTTCTCTTTGATGGCAAGATTTTCGATTTGAATTTCCACCTTCAGAGAATGCTTTTTTCCATTATCTTGCGTAAAGGTAAAATAGAGGGGATAGCAGCCTGCCTCCATATCCTTTGGGATATCGATGGTTACCATCAGAGCGGTGGGAGAATAGCAATTCCAATAGAAAAGCTCTTTCGCTGCCAAGGGATAGAGGACATCGGGGAAAAATCCCGGAGCTTTAGAAATATAATCCTCGCAGCTGCGCTCACTATAGGCGGCCAAAGCGACGGGAATATCGCCCACTCTTGCAATATGAGCGTAAGAGCGAAGGGGGGAGCGCAGGGTGTAGAAGCCTCGTTGGC
This sequence comes from Eubacteriales bacterium, assembly GCA_045586045.1. GTDB lineage: Bacteria > Bacillota > Clostridia > Oscillospirales > QAKW01 > QAKW01. The sequence goes on along the minus strand of JAZMZQ010000121.1, from coordinate 18,045 downwards.
GTACATACTTTTCTTCTCCTTCGGAGAAGAATCCAATCTGGATCTGGAAGGAGATTCGCTCCCCCTTGAGACCGCGCAAGGTCTTGATGGGAGCATATGTATCAAAAGTATCATAGGTCATGATTTTTTCCATGGCAGAGACTGCTTTGATTTTATACATTTATATCACCTCTCTTTCAGTATAACAGATATATAGAAAATGACAAGGAAAAAAAGGCTGATTTTTTTACAAAATCAGCCTTTTTATATGCCGCAAGGATGAGAATACGGTACCAAAAAAGCTTATCCTTGCGAGGGAAAAGAGAGGCAAATAAGAAAGGAGGGTAAGGTCTTTTGGCTGCAGTTGAAAAAACGGGCTCCGTTCCCTTTTGCAATCTTCTTTTTTCCGCTTTGCAAACGGTGATTTTATTAAGGAGCGTATCTCCTTGCTGATGCTTTGCGCTGATCTTTATCCGCCCACCGTTTTCAAAAGCGGCATAAAGAGCGCTTCTTCCTACCAAGGCGCTAAAAAGCTGCAGCCATTAAAGATCACTTTTTTGCGCCACACATCCCTCTGAAATTTCGGGACGCTATTATTATGAACCGCTCATAAAAAGAATATGCATCGCTTTCGCGATGCATTAATCTTCCAATTTTGGTAAATTTAAGGACTTGAAATCAGGGGTCAACGGTGCCGGCGGAGTCCTACGCAGGGGGGTATAGAGGAACTTTCGGCAATGGTGATCTGCTTTTTTCAGCCCTTTTTTGGAGCAGATGACATCGTCTGTCCCCAAGATCGGCCGGCCGTGCTCGCAGTAGGCGCAAATCTTTTCAATTTCTTTTGAAAAAACCATTCACTTTTCCCCTTTCTTTGATTTTTTAATATTATACCTCTTTTTTTGCTGTTTGTCAAAGCTTTCCGTAAAATAACGAAAAGGATCGAAAGAATCAAAGGGAGTGCTGCTTTTTCGGGGGAAGAGAAAAAGAGGGGAAAGAGGGGAAGCAGGCCGCAGTAAATGATTTTGGCAAAAAAGAGCGGGAGGGTGGGAAGCTCCTCTTCCGCCAAAAAGAAGGCATTTTGCAGCAGCACCGAAAGGCCGGAAAAGCCTGCCGCTGCCGCCACCCAATAAAGGCGACCGAAGGGGGGCAAGGAGCCGAGCCCGCCGCAAAGCTCTAAAAAAGGATAGAGATAGCAAAAAAAGGGGACATTCTTCATCAGCTGAGCGGCGACCGCAAAGAGGGTGATATAGCCGGTGAGCTGAAGGCCGCCGATTGAAGCAGAGGAGATGCTTTCGGTGATAATGGCAAGCAGAGGCCGATCTTGCGGCTCGGGAGGCGGCGGGGAATGGAAGACCTTTAAGAGCAGCCCTAATAGAAAAGAGATGGTCAACTGCCCTAAAAAGAGGATAAAACCCGCTTGGGTGCTGCCGAGAATCCCTTTTCCGATATAGGTGATGAGAAAGGCGGGGGAGGCGTTGGAGCAGCAGGCGGAAAGGCGCAATGCTTGATCTTTGGTCAGCAAGCCTCTTTGATAACTTTGAGTCAGAGTGCGAATCCCTAAGGGAAAGCCGCAAAGATGAGAGGTGATCCAAATAGTGATAGGGGGCGGCAGAGGAATGTATTCTGCCAGTGAGCCGATCATGGAGCAGAGCACCATAGAGGGAAAAAGCGCAGGCAGCAGAGTGCGAAAGGAAAGGCTCATTCCCTTGCGGACCCCAACGCCTGCCAAATCACTGAAGATGGTGAGCAACAGAAGCAATGCGAGCAATATGAGAGTAAAAGATAATTTTCCGTATTTTTTCATATTAAAGCCTATGCCAAAAGCATAAAAATAATACAAAAGAGGAGGGGAATATGAGAAAAAAACATTTGAAAAATCGGGATTCTCAAGGCCCGTTAAAGCGATTTGCAAAATGCATCGATCTGCCGGATTTTGCCCAAGGAGCAGAAGAGTGTATTGAGATTTGGGGCAGTAATACGATCTTGATCGAGGGGGCCAAAGGAATCCATACTTATGAAAAGGAATTAATTAAAGTGCGGCTGAAAAAAAGGATATTGGTATTGCGGGGCAGCGATTTCGATCTTGCCCATTTCGGAGATGGCGGCCTTCGGATTGTGGGGCAGCTGAGGAGCATAGAGTGGGAGGAATAAAATGAGAGATCTTTTGGGATATTTCACAGGAAGGGTGGAACTTGAAGCTAAGGGGAATCAGATCGAGCAATTTATCAATTTGCTTCATCGCTACCGTATTCCGGCAAGAAGGCTTCGGGCGGGAGAGGAAGGGTTCTTATATTTTACCCTTCCCAAGCAATCCTTTAAGCGGCTTCGTACCCCCGCATTTAAGACGGGGACGCGGGTGAGAATCCTCAAAAAGCGGGGGCTTTTTATGATGGTGCGCCCTTTTCGAAAAAGATATGGTTTTGCGGCGGGGGCTCTTCTTTTTTTGGGGCTGATTCTATATTGCTCTTGCTTTATCTGGCGGGTGGAGGTGGTGGGCTGCGAAAACGCTTCGGAATTGCAGATTCGGGAGGATCTTGCAGAATTCGGAATCAAGGCGGGGAGCCGAAGAAATATGGATGTGGGAAAAATTGAAAATTTATATTTGATCGGGAATGAAAAACTTTCGTGGATTGCTGTCAATATTCGCGGTACCACCGCTTACATAGAAGTAAAGGAAAAAGACTTGACACCAAAAGTGGAGGATCTCAGCGTCCCTACCAATATCTATGCGGAACGAGACGGCGTGATTTTATCCATTTACGATTATCGCGGCACCCGTATGGTGGAAAAAGGGGATACGGTGCGAGCGGGAGATTTGCTGGTGAGCGGCGATTGGACCGATAGCTATGGGGTGCGGCGGCTTTCCCATTGCGTGGCAAAGATTACCGCCCGCACCACCCGAGAAACGGAATTTTTAGTGCCGCTGACAGAGAAAATTCGCCAAAAAAGCGGAAAGAAAATGGATTTTTATGAGATTTTCTTGGGGAAGTTGAAGATTCCTCTTTATTTTAGCAAAAAAATATCTTATAATGATTATAATACAATTGAAGAGGAAAAGATTCTTCGAATCGGCTCTTTTGCCTTTCCTATAAAAATTTTGAAGATATCGATTGAAGAGATGGAAGAGAAGCCTGTCCTTCGCACAGAAGAGCAAGCTTATGAGGAGGCAAAAAGGCAGTGCGCTTTTTATCGCAAGGATCGCCTTGCGGAGGTAAAAGTGCTGGATTGCAAGATGCAAAAGACCTTGCGGGATGATATCTTGCGGCTGCAAGCGGAATTTATCTGCGAGGAAAAAATCGGAATCGAAAAAGAAATTGAGGAATGAGCATGCAAAAAGTTTTTCAAGAATTAGAGGTTTCTTTGGTCCCTGCGGTATTTGGCCCTTTTGATGAGAATGCAAGCATTATAGAGAGCGAATTGGATATTAAGCTGATCAGCCGCGATGATTATCTTGCCATCAGCGGGGATGAGGAAAAGGTGGAGATGGGTGCCTTGGTGCTGAAAAATCTTTTTGCCTTGGCTGCCAAGGGAGAGATGATCGATGTCCAGAAGGTGCGTTATCTGATCAATCTTACCAAAGAGGATGCGGGCTGCGATGTGGCAGAGGCGTTGGATGAATGTATCTGCATTACCACCCGCGGAAAGCCCATCAAGCCCAAAACCATTGCGCAGAAAAGCTATGTGGAATGTATCCATAAAAATGTGGTAACCTTTGGGGTTGGCCCTGCGGGCACGGGAAAGACGTATCTTGCAGTGGCACTGGCGGTCTCTGCTTTGAAAAGTAAGCAAGTGGCAAGAATTGTCCTGACCCGTCCGGCAGTGGAGGCCGGAGAGAAGCTGGGCTTTTTGCCGGGGGATCTTCAAAATAAAGTGGATCCTTATCTGCGCCCTCTTTATGATGCGTTATTTGAAATGCTGGGGGCGGAGACGGTGGCGCACTATATGGAAAAGAATATTATTGAGATTGCGCCTTTGGCTTATATGCGGGGCCGAACCTTGGATAATAGCTTTATTATTTTGGATGAGGCCCAGAATACCAGCGTAGAGCAGATGAAGATGTTTCTTACCCGCTTTGGTTTTAATTCCAAAATTGTGGTAACAGGGGACCCTACTCAGATTGATCTGGATGGAAAGCCTTCGGGGCTGATGCATGCTCTGAAGATTTTGAAAGAGATCGAGCAGATCGGTATCCATCGCTTTGAGAAGAAGGATATCGTGCGCCATGCATTGGTGCAAAAGATTGTAGATGCCTATGAGAGGAAGAGCAATGAGAGTAATCGTAGAAGCAGTAAATGAAGCGTATGATGCGCTGATTCATCACGCAGTGGAGGCGACCCTTCTTTATGAGGGAGTGGAGCAGGATTGCGAGGTGGAGGTCCTTCTTTATTCCAAAGAGGAGATTCATCAGCTGAATTTGGAGCAGCGGGGAGTAGACCGCCCGACGGATGTCCTTTCGTTCCCAATGGAGGAATCCTTGGAGGAGGCAGAGGCGGATCCCATCAGCGGCGCAATCTTTTTGGGGAGCATGGTCCTCTGCGAGGAAAAAGCGAAGGAGCAGGCGGCGGAATACGGCCATTCCCTTGAGCGGGAGATTGCTTTTCTTACGGTCCATAGTGTGCTCCATCTTCTGGGCTACGACCATGAGAGCGGGGAGCAGGAGGAGCAAGAGATGTTTCGTCGGCAGAGAGAGATCTTGGAAAGGATGGGAATGGAGCGATGATTCGATTGATCAAAAGCTTTTATTATGCCTTTAAGGGGATTCTTTTCCAGCTGCAGATCGAGCGGAATTTTCGAATCCATTGCTTTGCGGCGATCACCGTCTGCTTTCTTGCGGCCCGTTTTTATACCTTCTCCTCCCTTGAATGGGCAATTCTTATCTTGGAGATCGCTCTGGTCTTTACTGCCGAGAGCATCAATACGGCGCTGGAGCAGCTTGCCAATGCGGTAACAATCGAGCGCAATGAGCGGATTTGCCATGCCAAGGACGCATCGGCAGGCGCCGTCCTTTGCTTGGCAGTGGGGGCGGTGGCTCTTGCCTTCCATCTCTTTTGGGATATGGCGGTTTTTAAGGAGATCGGCCGCTGGCTGATGGAGCCTTTGCATCTGATCCTTGCGATCCTTTATTTTGCTCTTGCATTGATTTTGATTTTCTGCAGAAAAACATATAAAAAGGATTTATAAAATGGAAACCAAAACTGTATTTGCTACTTTGATGGGGCGGCCGAATGTGGGAAAATCCACCCTTATGAATCAAATCATCGGAGAGAAGGTCTCGATCGTATCCCCCAAACCTCAGACAACAAGGACCAGAATTACCGGCATCCTTACAAAAGGAGCGCTCCAATATGTCTTTTTGGATATGCCCGGCTTTGTAACCGGAAAGAGCGGGCTGGATCAGCGCATGGAGCAGACAGTGGATACCTTGGTGGGAGATGCGGAAATTGCCATCTTTGTGGCTGAGCCGAAAAAACCTGCTGAGCGGGAGCTTCATATGCTGGAGCGGCTGAAAAAGAGCGGCACACCCGTCCTTTTGGCGCTCAATAAAATTGATACGACCCCCAAGGAGAGGCTTCTTGGGATTATGGCGGCATGGAATGAGGTTTATTCCTTTGATGCCATTATCCCCATCAGCGCAAAAAAAGGAGATGGGGTCGAAATTTTGCTTTCAGAGCTTGGAAAATATGCTATGGAATCGCCCTTCTTTTATGAGGAGGATCAACTCACCGATCAGACGGAAGCAACCTTTGCTTGCGAGGTGGTGCGGGAGAAGATGCTTTATCTTCTGGGCGACGAAGTGCCCCATGGGGTCGCGCTCGGCGTAGATACCTTTGAGGAAGAAGAGGGCTTGGTCTCCATTCATTTGGTAATCTATTGCAAGAAGGATTCTCATAAGGGAATTATTATCGGCAAAAAAGGGCAAAAGCTCAAAGAGATCAGCACCAAAGCCCGAGAGGAATTGGAGCAGCATTTTGGGAAAAAGGTCTATTTGCAATGCTTTATTAAGGTGAAGCGCGATTGGGAAAACAACAGCGCTTTATTGGATTCTTTGGGTTATTCGGTAGAATAAAACCAATTATTACTATCACTTTTTTGCTTGCTTTTACACATAATAAAGCAAGAGAGGAGTGAGTGATATGGATGAGCGGCAGGCATGGCAATGCTTTGAGAATACAGGGAGTATCGAAGCCTATTTGCTATATCATGCATTGGAGCAAAAGGAGAAGCAATCGGGATATGACATGCAAAGTCAAGGGCATCCTCCTAAGGATCAGCCCCACTGTCCGTGATGAGCGGATGCTCACGATCCTAACGGATCGGCTGGGGTGTATATCGGTCTTTCAAAAGAGCGGCAGGAAGGTGCAATATGATCAATTCTATTATGGAGAATGGGTCTTGTATCAGACAGGGGGCGGCAACTATCTGCTGAATGGTTTCGCACCGGAAGAGCTTTTTCACCCCCTGCGAGAGCAGATGGAAAATACCTTTTTGGCAAGCTATTTTGCCCAGATGGTCCTCTATTTTGGGCGGGATGAGGAAAACGATTGCAGCGAGCTTCTGCCTCTTTTGCTCAATGGACTTTATCTTTTGGGAAAGGGAAAGGACCCTCTTTTGGTCAAAAGCGTGTTTGAACTTAAGACCATGCAAATGATGGGTTATTGCCCCACCCTTGCAACCTGCGGCCATGAGCCTACTTATTTTTCGCTGGAGGACGGAAGCCTCTGCTGCGGTGCCTGCGCGGCGCCCAATAAAAGTGTGCGTGTTTCTGCCACTACCCTTGCGGCTCTCGCTCATATCCTGAATAAAGCCCCCTCTAAAGCCTATGGTTTTTCAATCCCAAAGGATGATCTTTTGGGTCTTTCTCTTTTGGCTGAGCGTTTTTCGGAATATCATCTGGAGCTGAGGGCATCTGCGCTTCAGATGTGGAAGGATATCTATCATGAATAATAAAAATCTCTTTTATTATAAAAAATCTCTCGGTGCCTTGGAATATTTCAAGGTGCTGGAAAAGGTGGCGGGCCGTTGCGTTACCGAAGAGGCAGGGGAGCAGATGGGCAAGCTTTTGCCGCTTTTTTCTGCGCCCTGCGCGCGCACCATGCTGGAGCAGACCGGCGCCGCCATGGCGCTGCTGGATCGGAATCCTCGCTTTCCCATCTGTTCTTTAAGCGCCAATCTTCCTCTTTACATCAGTAAGGCGGAAAAGGGCATTTCCTTGGGCGCCAAAGAATTGATGGCGGCAGAGCGCCTTCTGAAGGCGGGGCAGGATCTGGCCCACTACTATGAAGAAAAGAATTTCGATACTCCATCGTTAGATTGCTTCTTCCGGCAGCTTTATGCTGATCGCCCCTTGCAGGAGCGGCTGGAGCGCACCTTTATTACAGAAGAGCTGATTGCAGATGACGCCTCTTTGGAACTTGCCTCCATCCGCAGAAAGATTACAGCGACTGCAGGCAGTATCAAAAGCCAGCTGGAAAAATATATTCGGACTCCCGAGGTCTCAAAAGCGCTGCAGGAGCCGATTGTTACATTAAGATATGATCGTTATGTCGTCCCTGTCCGCGCCGATAACCGCGGAGAAGTAAAGGGGCTTTTGCATGATACCTCCAATAGCGGCGGCACGCTTTTTATTGAGCCTTTCTTTGTGGTAGAAGGGAATAATAAGATTCGTAAATTGGAGGCGGAGGAAAAGGCGGAAATTGCCAGAATTTTCGAAGAGCTTACTGCCAAGATCACCGAAATCGCCCGCCCGCTGCTTACCTCTTATCGGGCAATCGTAGCGCTGGACATGCTCTTTGCCAAAGCCCGCTACGGAGCAGATGAAGGCTGCTGTATTCCTAAATTAAATGAGAAAAAGCAGATTCATATTCAAGGAGCTCGCCATCCCATGATTGCCAAAGAGACGATGGTGCCTTTGAATATCGAGATGGGCAACGGCATCGATACCGTCGTCATCACCGGCCCCAATACCGGCGGTAAGACGGTCTTTCTCAAGACCTTGGGGCTCCTTTCCTTGATGGCGAAGGCGGGCATTCCCGTGCCTGCCGATGAGGCTCAGCTTTATATTTTCGATCGGGTCTATGCCGATATCGGCGATGAGCAATCCATTGAGCAATCTCTTTCTACCTTCTCTTCCCATCTGAAAAACATCCGAAATATTATGCTTCATAGCGATGGGGAAAGCTTGGTCCTTTTTGATGAATTGGGAAATGGAACCGATCCGGTGGAGGGCGCTACGTTGGCGGTCTCAATCATCGAGCGGCTGCGCTCTGTGGGCGCATTTGTGGCAGCTACCACTCATTACAGTGAGTTGAAAACCTATGCTCTCTCTCATGAAGGGGTGGAAAATGCCTCCTTCGCATTTGATCTTGAAACCCTGAGCCCCACCTATCGCCTGCAGATGGGAATCCCCGGAAAATCTTATGCATTTGAGATCTCTCGCCATCTGGGCGTAGATGAAGCGGTGATTAAGGATGCCAAAACGCGGCTTACCGGCGAAGAGAAAAAATTGGAGCAGGTCATCGACCGCCTTCAGCAGGAAAAGAATCGCTATGAAAAGCGCCTTCATGAGCTGATGGAGGAGCGTAAAGCCTTGAGCGAAGAGCGGCAGGAGCTTTCTGCGGAGCGCAAAAAGCTGCTGGCAGGAGCAGATCGGGAAGTGGCCGATGCCCAAAGAAAGGCCAGAGCAATGGTGGAATCTGCCCGCAGGCAGGCGGATGATTTCTTGAAAACCTTAAAAGAAAAGCAGGATCGCTTGGATAAAGCCACCGCTCAAGCCTTAAAGAGCGGAATCAAGAGCGGCTCTGCAAGATTGCTGGATGGCTTGGGCGCAGAGCCTCAGGCTGCCCGAAAAGGAGAGCAATTAAAAGAAGAACTGAAGCCGGGAATGGAGGTCTTTGTGGCCAAAATGAACCGCAACGGCATCATCCTTGCTTTGGCGGGGGAGCAGGTGCAGGTTAATTGCGGCGGAATCCGCTTGAAGATCAGCAAATCCGAGCTTTTCAAGGCCAAGGAAGAGCCGAAAAAAGAGCGAACTTCAGCGGTCCGCCTCAATCGCAATGATTCTCGCACCAAATCTTCCACTGAGCTGGATATTCGGGGCGAGACCATCCTGGATTCCGAAGAGAAAATCGATTTATTCTTGGATAATGCACTCTTGGATCATCTTCATTCGGTTACCATCATCCACGGAAAGGGGACCGGCGCATTGCGCGCGGGAGTTCATAGCTACCTGCGTGGCCATCCTTTGGTGAAATCCTTCCGCCTGGGTGTCTATGGAGAAGGAGACACCGGCATTACGGTGGTAGAGTTGAAAGATTGATTTTGATTGATATAAAAAGGCTGTAGAAACGCAAGGTTTCTACAGCCTTTTTTGTTGGTGCGGGCGACAGGACTTGAAGGCAAGCAGTCGCCTTTTTTATCGTTTTTTATCATTGAATAACTTTCATTTTCTTTAGTGCCGGCCTCAAATATCTTGAAATATCTTTTAATGGCGTTTAAGGACATCTGTTAACTTTCTTCCCCAAATAAGCCCCAAGTTGCACCAAACTTATCGCACTTAAGGGGCCTAATTACTTGTTATTATTATATTGCAGGATTAGTTAATTGTAAACAGTTAAAAAAACAGTATAGAGTATTCTTTATAAAAAAGGGCGTGACTCTAATGTTGTCACTCAAAACACTCAAACCGCCCAAAAGTAAAAAATAAGCCAATTTTAAACAAATAAGATTCCAATAAGTCCTGAACTGTACCAAAATATAAAATTTCTAAGGTCTTGATTTAAAGAACTTTATTGTGAAGTAAATGCAAAGAAATTTGCAGTACCTATTTTATTATCAGTAGACGATTAGAAAAAGAAGCTTAAACGGAAAAGAAGTCTATTGAAAAACTGGATAAATAATCACGGTAAGAACTTTAGCGATCTGGCTGGTAGAAAAAACTTGGTTTAAAAAGAAACTTTGTATTGATAAAGCCGTATTCCACGGACTATGCCATTCCTTCAATTACAATCGCGAAATTTTGGAAGGCAATCTGACGATAAACAGTATAGTCAGTAACTATAGAGGTCATCACCGTTTGACAATAAGGAGCATTGTAAGGAGGACACAATTGAGAAGAGAGGTTAAAAATCATTCTTAAGCCCGGTACGGTATAACTGAGGTCAAAATTGAAGCACTTGCAAAGTGCTTCCTGATAGACATAGTAGAGCTCTTTGACTCCGAAGAAGACAGACAAGAATTTGAACAGTGAAAGAACAAAGTGAAAAATATGATAAATATATAACGTCGGTACGAGTGATGATTCGTACCGACGTTATAATTCATTTTTTTGCAGATGGTTCAACATATGTTAGATGCTTCAACATATCGTATGTTTCGTGACTAAACACAAACTTTACTATGATTAAAAGTCCGCCTAACAATTCTAAGAAAGTAGCTCCAACGAAAAATTTCATAAAACTTAATGTAACATCCAATATCTCTTTGTTACCAAATATACAAATAAATATAAGTACATTTATTACAATTAATTGACTCGCTGTTATCCAAGCGAACCATTTAAGAAGACGCTTTCTATGTTCAATTATCTGATCCTGTTGATCAACAAAGCGTTTTGATAATTCTTCAAAGAACTTAAATTCAGGCTTTTTTTCTTTTTCATCTTTGTTCTTGATTGGAGTTTTTTGTTCCTCTACTACAACATTGATGGAATTCCAATTTTTATCTGTTTGGGATGGCAATTGTTCTTTCGCAGGGGGAACTTCAGAGGAAGAACATTTAGCCCCGCTATTATTTGCTTCTTCAATTCTAGATGACTCAATTTTGATATTAGCTTGATTTGTTCCAGATTCAGAGTGCTCATTTTCGATGTTCTTTTGGTTTATGTTGAGATTCTGTTGTTCAATTTCAATATGGTCTTTCTTGTTTTGTGCATCTGCATGATTATTCATATTGTATAGTATCCCATCTTTAAATGTTGTAATCTTGCAGCCATTACATTTTCTGATACACCAAATTTTTCAGCTAGCAATCCTAAAATAGCAATCGGTAAATTGGCATATGCAATTTTAAGTAATTTCTCGGGTATTAAAATTTCACCTGCTAGTATATTGGCGGCTCTTTCTCTTGGATCATCGGTTGTGAGTGATGTGCGTAATTCTAAACGTCCATTTTTTAAACTTTCCGCATGTAACATACAATGTGCCAATTCGTGAGCAAGAGTAAATCTTTGTCTATGATAACTATCTTTAATATTAACTGTAATTTCGACCGAATCTTTTCCGTACTCATGTTTAGAATGTGCTGCAACTGCCCCCATGACCATATCAGCCTGTTGCGGCAAAATAATGCCATTTATTTCATTATTTAAAAGGCTAAAATCTAAAGCATTGTACTCAATATCTAGCCTATCTAAAATTCGATGTATGTTTATGGGAGGCGCAACAAACTCTTCCTCAAGCAAATCATACAAGTCATCTATTTTTAACTTAGACAATTCTTCTAATTTCTTACACATAACTATATCCTTGTTTTTGTTGTGATTGAGATTACTAACGAAAAAGAAAAAAAAGTAGTTTGACATATTCTATCTCCTAGACATACGGGATACATAGGGGGTTTATTTTAACATACGTCTAGTGAATACAATGTCGAAACTTGTCCGTTTCTATTGAAATTATACTATATATGAGAATAAAATACAATAGTTTTTTAAAAATTACTGTAAGAAAGCAAAAACAGGTAGCAAATTCAAAGATTTACCGCATGGGTTTTCTTATACATCACTTAAATAGACAACAAACCTAAATGTTTCGCCAATTGGTAAAGGTTCGGTTTTGTATGCTTTAGTGTGAGTAACAGGAGGCCAATTAAGTTTTTGTTTGATTGTACGTTAATAATGTAAATAGGCACCGCAAAAGCGGCGCCTATCGAGAAGTTTATGACTTATGCTTTGTAAGCAATGTTTTGATATATGAGAGCTTTTTTACTTCATATGTTCGGCTATAGGTACATTTAAAGCATTCGGGATCAAAGATTACCAAATTAGAACCTCTACTGTGCATAGCACTTTGATATTCTATCCCGTCAAAAACAGGTTGTCCATCGTCATCCACAATTGACATTATAAAATCGCAAATATACTGCGTAGGTAAATAATCTAGAGGACTATCACCTCTACGCATAGTGCGACTCATTTCTTGGTTGATTTTCAACAAATGTTCTCGATTAATGGCAAGTGCCATACAATCTGCGTCCGCTTTAAATGAACTGATTTTATGTATTTGTTGTAAATCTACTACTTTAATAGGTTTAAGTTGCTTGAATGTTCCTATTGTGACATAGTCATATTCAGCCGCTCTAATTTCATGAAAAGTCGTTTCTCTATCATATGTCAAATATAACCTACTAATTCCTGCCGAATTCGCCCTACCATCGGAAGCATTTTCTTCAGGGGGAGCCCCCATTTCACTTGGAGTAAATCCGTCTTGATTTCCGGCAATTCTACCCCTATAAAACCGTTGTTTACCTACAGGAATATCTTTGCTAATATCTAAGCAGTATTTTTCTAACAAGTCCTTATCTATTAGGTTTGTGTGAAATCGATTTTTATGTTTAATCGTCTCAACAAAAACATCCCACTTTTCAGCTCGTAAGATAGAATTGGTTTGCAAATATTCTTTGTCATATTTCTCGGGAATACCCACTGATTTTTCGAAAACTATAGGGTAATCTTCTAGAACTGTTGGCGCGAGACATTTGAGAATATCTAATATTGCACTATCTGGAATATCGGAAAAAATATCCCATTCATTTTTAATTGCATCAACCAAAGTTCTTTGTTCATCCTTCGGATAGTTCTCCGGAAGATCATCTTCTGCTGTATAAATAGAAATAAGATTATCAAACATTCCTATTAATGTGGGATCTTTTTCGGTGTCGTATATAATTACTTTTTCAGATCCACAGATAGGACAAATGCCTATGTTACCTCTTTGATTTATAATCGATTTGATTTCTTGATTGCAAAAACAATCACTACAAAAAATCATTTTATATCTCCATCTAAAAAACGTCCAATTAATTCTAGATGATGCATTAGTGATAGTTTCTTAACTACACCTAACCCTGGGTAAGATTGTTCCTCACAAATCTTTTCAAAAGTTTTAATTGCCATTGTGTCAAGTTTTTGTGTTTTATTCCACTCAACCAATTTCTTTACCGCTTGATAAAATTTGTTCGCAGGGTCACTTGTATCTTCGTTATCTTCTGAAACAAAGTGCCGTATTCTCAATTCATTAGATTCATTCAGATACACAATATGAATAGCTACGGCATAAGGAGCGAATCCTGATTCGGAATATTCTTCGCCAATAACCGAGTAATCCGAAAAACCTAAATAACCATCGTCGGTAAAATAAAGATGATCATCAGAGAAAAATTCGTCAGGGTCATCCATATAGTCTTGGTTTCGGGCCTTTTTGTTGAATTTGTCGTCTAATAATATTTTTTCTTTTCTAATTCTTCTAAAGGCTGGTGCATACGGGACTATCGTTTTTACATCTGAATTTCCGCCGAATGTTTCTTCATGAAATTTAACTGCATCTGGGTTATTGCAAATGACAATTATTTCAGAATCGGAAATACCCTTGCTATGCAATTTTTCAATTCTTTTTAACGTTTCCTTATCTACAAATAGACATCTACGTACTTGCTTATTACCAATAAGGGTTTGCAATTTTTCCTTATATTGTGCATTTTTAGAATTGCGAGCATCTGTGAAAAAGGAACCTACCTTAGGATTGCGAATCAACACTAAATGGTGATCTTTTTCCACAAATGCATTCAAAGTGTTTACCAAAGTTGGAGATAACTTAACTGGCTCAATGATTGGTGTTATTTTATCGCTTAGCAAAGAATTATTTAATAATTCTTTTATAGCAAGCAATTCGTTTTGTCGACCTCTAAGTATAGGATAATACAATTATTTCACTCCTTCAAAAGGTTGGTTTAAGTATTCATCAAGTTCTACAAGTTGCTCTTTTTGAAATTTTGAAAAGTAAACTAAAAATCTTAAGGCATATGGAATTCTATTTAAGTCTCTTATATCTATTTTGTTTCTTTTCTTTAATTCTTTTAGGAATAGATCGTATAGTTTTTCAACTGGCAGTTGGCATGCTATTTTTTTACACTCGCGATAATAATTCACAGGTGTAACATTTGGTAATTTTTTAATAATCTTTCTTACGATACTCTCATATTCGGGTTTATTGAGAATCTTGAAAATCTGTTCTTTATCAAGGTTGTTTCTATACATTTTCGGCTCTTTAATACGCCTTAAAGTGTTTTTGTTGCTGAGAACATATATACCAACGGGATTACCAGCAAATCTAATAGAAAGTTCTTCGGCTTGGGCTTCACTTGTGACTACACATACATGATCAAACGCTTTATAGTAATCGTTAATTTGAGATTCCAATCTTTCAAATGTATCAAGTTCGGTCTTGATCTCGTAAACAACTGCCTTGCCATTAATCATTATAAAGTCTGCTTTTGATTTTGCTACGGGAACTTCTGTTAATGCTGTTGTTGTTTTTAAGCGGTGTGCGTTGATAATCAACTTATTTATTAAGGTATTCTTATAGAAATATTCATTTCGATAAGAATATCCCAAATATTGATATATCTCAGATATGATATTTTCGTTTTTTGTCTCGCCATCATATTTTATTTCATATCTTTTAACTATATTGGAAAGAATTGGAGCGGTGTTATGTTTATACATTAGATCTCTGAGCATATTTTGAGTAAATACTCGCGTTAAAATTGAATTATTTGCACTCATGCACGCTCCTCCTTTCACATGATACTACTATCCAAAATCATATTATCACAAATCGCAAAGTTTTACAAGTCCTGATGTATTTCAAATTAAATATTTGTTTATATGTGTCTGAGAATTATTTCATACAACTCTGAGCGACTAAGATAATGATGTCCTTTTGTTTGATCTAACTGATATCGTACACTATAATTCTCTTTCCAATCTATTTCAAATGATTTGTGGAAATCACTGTATGGACCGACGTAAACAGGTATATCAAATCTAAGGGGGCGGGGATAATGTTTAAATTGATCTCCCGTGATATCAATTATGTAATTATTTCCAAATTCTAGCCACGCATGATTTGGAAGTTCTAATTCGGTATCGTAATACGTGCCACAGACATAATTTAATTGTATGGTTATTTCATTATCAAATAGAAATTTAGCCAACAGATCTGTAGTAACGCCGCAGCATGCGGTGAGAAAATTTTTGAATCGGTGATCGTCGATAAATTCACCTTGATCTTTGGCCTTATCGATGGCAGATCTAACTTTGTTTGCTAGTTTTATTATTTTCATTGGTAATCCCTCCTTCAACTAGTCGAAAATTAATAATCATTATAACACAAAAAATATAGTTGTTCACATATGAAATAAAAAAACGGATGAACATCATGGTCCATCCGGTTAGTTGATATTTATATGCATCGTGATTCGAATGCAAAATGTGAAATCACTGGTTCTCACATTATAAAACTTTGAAGGTAAGAAACCGCATTCTTATCATTTGCTACTATTTGGTGAAATTGTATCGCGAGATTTGTTTATTGTAAACGCTTCTGGTCCATATTTTGCAATTAATTTAGTTAGGAAACTTTCCGGACCGTTTGCGAGGATCCATTCGTACTCTTTGGCATATAGCGGAATAAGGCTTAAATAGTTTACTTCGCCGGTGTCGCTTACATATGCGGTCATGCCACCATATATAAACATAAAGTAATCATACCCGAATCGGTGTTTAAATTTAGGACTTGTGTTGATCGTATGCATATTCCCTAACCAGGTGTTTTCGCGGAAGGGGTATTTACTTATTGCCACAAGTTCATTTGCAATGAGGGCAGAATCATCGCTGGAAATATCAAAATCAGTTGAGGTGAAACACATAAGCTCTATATTTTTGAATGTGTCATCAGGGGGATTCAGATCTTTACAACTCATCCCAACGGTCATATAAGTTCGCAGATCCTCTGATGATTCAGCTACATATACATCGGTGTGAATGTATTCACTTTCTATTTCGTGAAAAACATAGCGAATGCTCTCTTCGCCGCAATTGCTTGATATAAATGCCTCGAATTCGGCATATTGGTGTTCATTGTACATTGCCGGAATATTTTTAAACATAATATCTCCTATCTATCCCTCGGTCTTTTGACCGGGGGATTTTTTATTTGCTTTAGTAACAAAAAGGATTGTACGTCGATGAATAGTGGTTTTTGCGAAGGTGAAAACCTAGTTAATTTTAAAAATATTTACTTTTTTAAATATTTTTAAAAAAATCACAACAAAATCCGATTCTTTTCCTAAAGGTAATAATGTCAGGAGAAAGGAGGAGATTTAAAAATATTTTGAATTAGTAAGAAAAAATATGAGATTTCGCTAAATGTACTAATACACGAATAAAAATTGCACTTTGAAAATTAAATAACCTTTCCGGATTTGATACGACTATGCCAAGACCTTATGTTATGAGTGAGCGTAGCAACGCCGGCGGGCACTCCCGTACGGCAGGAAGCGATTTGGGTAAGAAGGGTAAAAAATAACATTTAGAAAGAAAGGTGATTACTATTCGATTTTTAGACGAACTTAACAACAACGGCGTGCTAATGAATTGGAAACAAATAGATGAGCTTATTGCTCAGTTGGAAGAAACACGTGATGAGATATGCTGCGAAGTGAATCGATTGTTGCGCCAGCCGATTGATTTTACAGAGTTGGACAAGCTGGCCTTCCGGTTGTTTGATAATGAAATTTATCCCCGTGAGGTGACGCAAGATTATTTCAAAGAGCATCGAGATGAACATCCTGTTTATGAGCAATTATATCAATATAAAAAGATTTGCCAAAAACTTACACAATATAAGAATTTGAGAAGCAAAAGAGATATTGATGGTCGGCTGCGCGGCTCTTGGCGAGTTGATAGCAGCAGTACCAAACGACTTGGCTGCAAAGAGCCCAACTTGATGTCGTTACCGGCAGAGATCAGAAAGCATGTGATACCTGAATCCGGCAATGTAATTGTGAAATGTGATTTCTCTCAAATTGAATTAAGAATTCTGGCAGAGATATCAAAAGATCAGAATTTAATATATGCCTTTAATAATGACGACGACATACACAAATACACAGCCTCTTTAGTTTTTGGCAAGTCGCTCGAAGATATTTCTGAAGAAGAAAGAGCTGTTTGCAAAACAATTAATTTTGGCCTCATATACGGTATGTCTGCCGCTACATTAAAAGAAAAATTGCAAAAGATGAACTTTGAATGTTCGCTGTCTTATGCAACAGAACTTCGAAACAGTTTCTTTGATTCTTTCCCTGACATAAAAAAGTATCAAGGTGTCTTAGCTACATCTGATCTGCTCCATTCCTTAGGTGGTAGCCAAATATCAGCAGAAATGCTAACGGTAAATCAGCGATTGAATTGGCCAATACAAACATCATGTTCAGAAATATTATTAGAAAGTTTAAATGAACTCATGCAAAATAAGAACGATTCAACAAAACTGATCAACTGTATTCACGACGAGATCTGGATTGAAGTAGATGATAAAACCATAGAGTCAGAAAAAGAAATGCTGATTTCAAGTATGAGCACCGGTTTTAGGCGCTATATAAATTCTGTTCCTTGTAAAATCGACTTTGAAATTGTTGAAAGGAGTATCTAATTTGATTTATTACCAAAATCTTGCTGTTACGCTGCCAATTGGCACGCACGAAGCTGTAGTAAATGATGTGTCCTACAATACTGCCGACAAGAGAATTACGATTTTTTGGCACATACCATCTGTTGATAAAACAATAAACCAATTGATTTATAAAGATCAGTCTTTTCTGTCAGAAGAACAGGAGTTCAGAAGAACAATGTGTCGCACGCTTGATGTCAAGAAATTTGATTTTTTAGATCTTATAGATAAGCATTTCTTGATCAAAGTGTCTTTGACATCAGATTCTTACAGAATAAAA
>JAZMZQ010000120.1:0-13412 GCA_045586045.1 Eubacteriales bacterium | reverse complement strand
CATTGCTTATGGCATTGCTGACCTGGGTGCTGAGTCTGCGGGTATACGGTTCGGAGGGTTTTGATGCCGCAATACAGCTATTTTATACCGGCTATGTAGGCAATATAACTATAGGACAAGCATGTCTTGTTGCATACGGATGTCTGATTGTAACTGCGATTTTTATCAGCGTATTCGTCATGCTTTTGTCCGAACTTTTTAGTAGCAGTATTGCCGCAATGTCAGTTACCACCGGCATGATCCTTGCAGGAATGATTATTCAGATACCGGAACAGTATCGCATATTGGGACAGATATGGGATTATCTGCCCACCTGCTTTTTGTCAATGTGGAACACTTTTGACCTTCGGTTGGTTTCTCTGTTCGGAACGCATTTCACCTCATATCAAATCGTTCCTTTGATCTACATTGTCGGCGCATCGCTGCTGGCATTCCTCGGAAGTCGTATCTATTGCCGCCGTCAGATCAGCGGAAGATAAACGCACACCTGTTATAACAAGCAGTTATCTCACAACCATCTGATACTATTCCGTAGGCGATTTTGCAACATTTTCTGCAACAAAAGTTTTGAAAAATAAAATAATGAGTGGAAAATCGGGTTCAAATTTGCCGTTTAGGATAATATTTAGAGCACAAATAAGCCAAAGAAGAAACTTAAAAAAGAGTGGGAATAAACGCCGAGCGCTGCCGGGGGCAGATGCAGCGAGGCGTTTATTGCGCAGCGGTCGAAAAAATCAAGCGCGCCACGCGAACGCGCAGATTTTTACGGGCACCGCAAGCCGGGTACCTTTTTCAAAGCCTTGTCCATAAGGGACAAGGCTTTTTATTTTGCGCTGCCGGGGGCAGATGCCTTGGATTTTTGAAAATTCATTGCTTTTATCAGCATCTGTGGTATACTTAATAATGAAATCTTAAGGGGGGAATGATCGGATGAACACGGAACTTTATCAATTAGAACTCAATCAGAAACTTGTAAACTGCGGAATGAGTTATATCTTTCATTTAACAGACGATCGCTTTTTTATTATCGATGGCGGGTATTTTACCCCCGGTGAAGAAGATCGGCTTTATTCATTTCTTTGCGAAAAATCGAATTCTGCAAAGCCTGTGATTGCGGGATGGTTTTTTTCACACGCTCATCAGGATCATGTGGGCGCCTTTTTGCTTTTTGCCAAAAAATATCTGAATGATGTTGTATTGGAAAAATTGTATTATAATTTTCAACCGATTGATTTATCTAATGCAGATGATGATTGGCAAAGAAAGCGCAACGATGTTGCTACGGTAAAGGAATTCTATCGTACTTTGGAAAATGAATGCAAGGAAATTCCTGTTACCATCCTGCGCCGCGGAGATTGCTTCAATATTGGTGAATTAAATATAAAGGTGCTATATAGCCAAGAGCAGCTTTATCCCGAAAAAGCATCTTTTAACGATTATTCTACTGTTATCATGATCGAGGTACAGGGGCAAAAGATCCTCTTTTTAGGGGATGCGCACGTAAAGGCCAGCGCCATTTTGTTGGAGCAGCCTCAGGAATTGGTTTGCGATATTGTTCAGGTTGCTCACCATGGCTTTAATGGTTCAACTCGAGAAATCTATGAGGCAACCAAAGCAAAAACTGCTCTCTGGCCCACTCCGGATTTTGAGATGGAAGCAAATAAGAGCAGAGCGGTCAACGATGCAATCTTAAACCAACTTGGGTTTGAAGAGCATTATATCAGCGGTGAGGGCACGGTGAAAATCACTTTTCCATACGCTTTGGGTGAAGGGGAAAAATCACCTAAAGAATTTTTCGAAATTACCGAGGGATAAAAAATAAAACGAGGTGAATTTTTCACCTCGTTTTTTTCGTTTATTACAGTTTTGGAAAAGATACACCCGGGAAAGAATAAAAATCGAAGATCCTGCTTTTTTTCTTGCAATTTGTGTCGATTTTCGTTATAGTAATAAAGAGATGAATATATTGGAGAAAACGCAACGTGAGTTTAATTGATATTAGAAAAAAACAGAGATCTTATGGAAGGGCTTCAAGGCTTGGGCGCAAGCATCTTCGGAAGAATCAGTGGAAAAATCCCTATTGGTGGGGCTTCTATTCGATTTTGTTTCTTTTGCTTTTTTTGATAGGACTGGGAGTCCATTCCTGCGCGAAGAATTTGCAGAAGAAAGCGAATGATGGTGAAGGAGTTGCGGCAGAGCAGGATCAAGCGACGCTTTTTCAGCCCACGCTGACAGAGCAGACAGTGCAGATCGGCGAAGAGGCCGGCAGCGAATACGGCGTTTTTCTTGATCTGAAGAGCGGAAAGATTATTGCCGACAGAAGCTCCGGAGAACGAATGAATCCTGCTTCTATGACAAAGATTTTGACATTGTTGGTTGCGGCGGAGCAGATCTCCGATCGAAGAGGGACCTTCACCATGACAGAGGAAATCGGCGATTATTGCTATACGAACGATTGCAGCGTGGTGGGCTATCAGTTGGGGGAGGAAATTCCGATCGTTGAGCTTTTTTACGGATGTATTCAAAGCTCCGGTGCTGATGCCTCTCTTGCGTTGGCAGAGATTGCTGCCGGCTCTCATGAAGCATTTGTGGCGCAGATGAATGCAAAGATCAGAGCTCTTGGGCGGGCGAATACGGCGCATTTTACCAATTGTGTTGGGGTATATGATGATGATCATTATTGCACGGCGCAAGATATGGCCGTATTTTTGAAGGCAGCTCTTGATAATCCTTTTTGCAGAATGGTGCTTTCTTCAAGAGTTTATAAATCATCGCCCACCGATGAACATCCGCAAGGGATGATCCTCTCAAACTGGTTTATTCGCAGGGTTGAGGATCGAGATGCCGGAGATGTAACGGTATTGGGCGGTAAAAAAGGATATGTTGCAGAATCGAGGCATTGCGCCGCCAGCTTCGGAAAGAATAGTGCCGGTGATGAATTTATTTGCGTTACCGGAATGGGGAGCAATGCAGAGCAGATGATCAGCGACCATGCGGCTCTTTATAAAAAGTATGGTTCTTAAAAAGGAAAAATGATGTCAAGACATTTTTCACAGTCCCTTTTTCTTAAATAGGAGAGGAAGAAATGGACGACAAGAAAAGATGTAAATGGTGTAACTTGAAAAATGCTCTGTATATACAATACCACGACACAGAATGGGGCGTTGCAAATTTCAGCGATTCGTATTTATATGAAATGCTGATATTAGAATCCTTTCAGGCAGGGCTTTCTTGGGAATGTATCCTTAATAAACGGGAAGCCTTCAGAAAAGCCTATGATGGTTTTGATTTAGAAAAAGTCCTTTCTTATGATGATAAAAAGGTCTCCGAATTGATGGAGAATAAGGGGATTATAAGAAATAAGCGTAAAATTCTTGCAAGCATCAACAACAGCAAGATTTTTAAGGCCATTCTTTGTGCGTATGGATCCTTCTATAATTATTTAAGGACCTTTACAAAGGATCAAACCCTTTATGAGACAGATAAAACAACCAATGCTTTATCCGATGCCATTTCAAAGGATCTGCAAAAGAGAGGCATGAAATTTGCCGGCTCTACCATCATTTATTCCTATCTGCAGGCGATAGGGGTGATTGTCTCCCATGATAGGGATTGTTTTTTATACCAAGGAAAATTGAATGATAGATAAACAGCGGCAAAGAATTCTTTGCCGCTGTTTTTATGGAATTTGAGAAAAAATCTTTTTTTCAATCTTTCTTCAATACTATTTTATATAATAATCATTAGAAAATGAAGAAAGGGACGAATACGATGTATATTATTAAAAATGCATTACGATGTATCGCAAGATCGAAAGGGCGGAACGCTTTGATCGGGGTTATAGCGCTTGTAATTGCGGTTTCTGCTTGCCTCGGCTTATCGATCCGCCAAGCCGCAGAAAGCGCAAAAGAAAGCACTTTAGAAGAACTGAATATCACTGCAACCATCTCCTACGACAGGAGTTCCATGATGAATGACATGATGGGCGGTGAAAAAGAGCAAGGGAATGGCGAAAAATTCGATCGCGATCAATTTGCGGATATGATGGGGAAGGCTTCATCGCTTACTCTGGAAGAATATCAGAAATATGCAAGTGCTGAGTCTGTACAGGATTTTTACTATACACTTACTGCGGCCTTAAATGGCACAGACGAATTCTTACCTGTAACAGATGAGGAAGAAAGTGATTCTGATTCCGGTTTTGGCGGCGGGAGAGAATTCCCCGGTGGTGATCGCGGAGGAAAAGGAGGGCTTAGCGCATCGGATTTCTCGATCATCGGCTATAGCAGCGATCATTCGATGACTGCTTTTATTGATGGAACTGCTTCCGTTTTGGAAGGCGGTGCTATGTTTGAGGAAGGCACGACCAAAAAGGAGTGCGTGATTTCGGAAGAACTTGCCATCTTTAACGATCTATCTGTAGGAGATACCATTATCCTTACAAACCCATCCTTGGAGACCGAAACTTATACGCTTAAAATAGTAGGACTTTACAAAAGCTCTTCCAATAACGATTTTTCTATGTCGATGTTTGGCAAGAGCCAAGATCCTGCCAATCAAATCTATATGAGTGCGGCAGCTTTGGAAATTATTCTGGATGCTTCGGATGAGGCATCTGTTACCGTTACCGATGAAAATACCGGAAGAGAAAGCGATAGCGCTGTTACCGGCTCTATCTCGGCCACGTATTTATTTGAGAATACGGATGCCTATTATGCCTTTGAAGAGGAGGCGCGTGTGCTTGGCCTTGATGATTCTTATACGATATCCTCTCCCGATATTACCGCTTTTGAAAATAGCTTGGTTCCGTTGAATACTCTTAGCACGATGGCAGGCTGGTTTTTGATCGTGATCCTTATTATCGGTGCAATTATTCTTATTGTCTTGAATATTTTCAATGTAAGAGAGCGCAAATATGAGGTGGGTGTCCTGACGGCCATGGGCATGAAAAAGTGGAAGGTTGCCGCGCAGTTTGTATGTGAAATCCTTGTGGTTACAATGATCGCTGTCGTGCTCGGAGCGGGGATTGGGGCGGTAAGCTCGGTTCCGGTAACCAATGCGCTTTTGGCAGAGCAGGTTGAGAGTAGGACCTCTCAGCAGAATCAGATGAATGAAAGCTTTGGGCGCCCCGGCAATAAAGGCGGAATGATGGGCGGTATGCGTGGCGAGAACGCCTCTGCCAATCCTCCTGATGCACCAACCGGCATTGGGGGCGGCAGATTTGAGGATATGGTTGATCGTGCTGCAAATTATATTACCGAAGTGAATTCTGCTATGAATCTGACGGTTGCATTACAAATGATTGGCGTCGGCTTGCTTCTTACTTTGGTGGCAAGCTTGGCTTCGGTGCTCTTTATCATGCGCTATGATCCCTTGAGAATTCTGGCCAATAGAGATTGAGAAAGGAGAAAATGCATGTCTATTTTATCACTTCAAAATATTAGCTTTTCGTATGATAAAACGCCCGTATTAGAGAATTTATCTTATAAATTTGAAAAAGGAAAAATGTATTGCATCGTGGGGAAATCGGGCGCCGGTAAAACTACGCTTTTATCTCTCCTTTCAGGACTTGCAAAGCCTACCGATGGTGCGATTTTCTACGAAGATAAAAACGTTGCAAAAATTGATAAATACACGTTCCGTTCCAAATACATCGGAGTGGTATTCCAAAGCTTTAATTTGATTACCAAATATACGGCTTTTGAAAATGTGATCTTATCAATGGATGTTGCGGGATATAAGTGTAAAAACAAAAAGCAAAGAGCCATCGAGCTTCTTCACGGCGTTGGTCTTGATGAGGATGAAGCCAATCGTCGTGTGCTGAAATTATCGGGCGGTCAGCAACAGCGTGTTGCCATTGCCCGAGCCCTTTCCTATGATCCGGATATTATCCTTGCGGATGAGCCGACGGGGAATTTGGATATTGAGACGCAAAATGAAATTATGAATATTTTCCGTGAACTTACAAACCAAGGCAAATGCGTGATTCTGGTGAGCCATTCTCCCCATGTGGCGGCAATGTGCGATGAACGGTATGAACTTGTAAAGCTCAGCCGCACTGAAAAATAGATTAAAAATCGACAGTGAATCTCGCTGTCGATTTTTAATTTTTCAATGATTTTTCAATCTTTTATGGTATAATATCCGCATAAGCATCTACTTAAATTATTGGTTACCGGTTTTTGCGGATATTATAGGATGTCCGATTTTCTCGCCTGCACGGCAGGCAACCGAAAATGATGGACGATTATACCAAAACGCTTTGTGTTTATGGTATAATGATGTATAAGTGGAGGTGTCGATATGCGACTTTTACTTATTGAAGATGAAAAAAGAATGGCGCAGGCGCTTTGTGAAATCCTCCGCCTTGAAAAATATGACGTGGATCATTGCGCAAACGGTCTTGACGGTTTAGCAGCCATTGAGAGCAACATTTATGATATTGTGAGACTTGATGTGATGCTCCCCGGTATGAACGGATATGAAATTGCAAAACGCGTTCGCAACCAAGGGATTGCAACCCCCATATTGATGCTGACTGCCAAAGCGGAGCTGGATGATAAGGTTACGGGCCTTGACAGCGGGGCAGATGATTACTTAACAAAGCCGTTTATGACAAGGGAGCTTCTTGCCAGAATTCGTGCGCTCGGAAGAAGAGCGTTGGGTACGGCGGATGGGGTGCTTTCCTTTGGAGATATCACATTAGATACCAATACGCTTATTTTAACTTGCAAAACCAACGGGCAAAGTGTACGGCTTAGCGAAAAGGAATACCGCATCCTGGAATATTTCATCGCAAATCGCGGCCAGATACTCACCCGTGAGCAGTTGGCGGTGAAGATCTGGGGCTTTGATAGCGATGCCGAATACAATAATGTGGAAGTATATATGTCCTTTAGCCGTAAAAAACTCACCTTTGTCGGTGCAAAAACCGAAATTAAGGCGGTGAGAGGAATCGGATATGAATTGAGGTGCGAGGATGTTTGAGAAATCAAGAAGAAAAATTGTTGTCGCCATTATGTCGATTCTTGTGCTTTTATGGGTGGGAACGTTGGGGGTAATTTATATCTCCAGCTATTTTGAAATGAAGCATCAAAATGAGCGTATGCTTCGCGTTCATGCTGAAATGCATACCCTTCAGCAAACGGGAAACGAGCCTTT
Organism: Eubacteriales bacterium; assembly: GCA_045586045.1. Lineage (GTDB taxonomy): Bacteria > Bacillota > Clostridia > Oscillospirales > QAKW01 > QAKW01. The sequence goes on along the minus strand of JAZMZQ010000120.1, from coordinate 6,251 downwards.
TTCTGCAAGACCTCGGCCGGAGGGGAATCATGGATTCAAGCCTAATTTTAATCCGGATTCCCCTCGGTTTCAATTATCTACCTTTTATTCGGTGGCAGTATCTTATCAAGGGGAAATTTTGGAGACCAAGAACCCCATGCCGAGGATACATACGAATGAGGATTTGGAATCTTTGGCCAAGGGGATCATCAAGGAAGAAAAAATCGGCGGTACTGAAAATAATCTTGCCTTTTATAAAACCGAGAAGGATGGATATATCCTGGTGGCATTTATGGATAATACGGTGGTCAACGAAAGTGCGATGACCTTGTTCCGTTATACGCTGATTTTCGGCGGAGTTGCCATGGTGGTCTTTTTCTTTCTTTCGGTCTTTCTTGCAAGAAAGATTGTAAACCCTTTGGAAGAGAACTATCAAAAGCAAAAGCAGTTTATCTCCGATGCAGGGCATGAATTGAAAACGCCGGTATCTGTAGTCAGTGCAAATGCAGAATTATTGTCTCGCGAGATTGGAGATAATCAGTGGCTTCAAAATATTCAATATGAAAATGAGCGGATGGGCATTTTGGTAGGCCAGCTTCTTCAGCTTGCCCGAACCGAAAATATTACGTTGCAAATGGAGCCGATCGATTTTAGCAGGTTGGTGGCCGGTGAATCCCTTCCGTTTGAGAGTGTTGCTTATGAAAAGGGGCTGATGTTTCAATGTGATATTGCAGAAAATATCGGTGTTTTGGGAAATGGAACCCAGCTCAAGCAGATTGTAGCCATCTTATTGGATAATGCAATACGCCATAGCCAAGAGCAGGGTGAGGTTTATTTATCTTTGATAAAAGAACATGGCATGGCAAGCCTTTCGGTGATCAATAGAGGGGAGGAAATCCCTGCAGAGCAACGTGCGAAGCTATTTGAACGCTTCTATCGGATGGATTCTGCCCGTAACAGCGAAGATAAACACTATGGACTTGGCCTTGCCATTGCTAAAGCGATCGCAACAGCGCATAAAGGTCATATTGAGGTGCTTTGTTATAATGGTTTTATTGAGTTTAGAATCCAAATTCCGATCTTATAAAATGGGCAGATGTTGGAGGCCCTTGATTTTTGAAGGATAATCATTTATAATTTTGATATATTTATTGATTTATTCGAGGGATTTTAATGAAAACAGAACGCAACATTTTAATCGCATTTATTCTGAATTTTGCTTTTTCAATCTTTGAATTTATCGGCGGAATCATTACCGGAAGTGTGGCGATTATCTCCGATGCCATTCATGATGTGGGAGATGCGGCAAGCATCGGCATCTCCTATTTTTTGGAGAAAAAAAGCAAAAAGCAGCCTGATGAGCGCTATACCTATGGCTACGGCCGCTATTCGGTAATCGGCGGGTTTATTACCACGCTGATCCTGTTGGCAGGATCTGTTGCGGTGATCTGGAATGCCATCGGCAGAATCATTACTCCGATCGAGATCCACTATAACGGCATGATCCTCTTTGCAATCGTAGGCGTATGCGTTAATTTATGCGCGGCCCTCTTTACGCGGGAAGGGGATTCTTTGAATCAAAAGGCGGTCAATCTCCATATGCTGGAGGATGTATTGGGCTGGGCGGTTGTATTGGTAGGCGCGATCGTGATGCGCTTTACCGACTTTGCTCTTTTGGACCCGCTGATGTCCATTGGCGTGGCGGTCTTTATCTTCGTCAATGCCATCGGCAATCTCAAAGAAATCGCCGCTTTATTCCTCGAGAAAATTCCGCAAGATATGGATATTGCGGAAATCAAGGAGCATCTTGGGAAAATCGATGGGGTGCAGGACGTGCATCATATCCATCTATGGAGTATGGACGGCCAAAATCACTATGCCACCATGCATGTGGTAACCGATGAGGATCCCCATGCGATCAAAGAGCAAATCCGCGAGGAAATGGGGGAGCATGGCATCAGCCATGTAACCATTGAGATTGAGGGGAGCGGAGAGCATTGCCATGAAAAGGAATGCCATGTGGAGCATGCTTCCCATTCGGGCCATCACCATCACCATCACCACCATCATCACTGAGGAGAGGCAAAATGCCTCTCTTTTTTTCTTGACATTTTCAATACTTCGTGATATGATGTATTGCATGAAGGGAGGTATTCTATGGATATTCAGTTGAAGCGTGGGATTTTGGATGCCTGCGTATTGGCAGCCATTAAAAATGAAGATTCTTACGGCTATAAAATCATCAAAGATTTGAAGCCTTATATTGCGCTTTCCGAATCCACTCTTTATACCATTTTGAAGCGGCTGGAGGCCGCAGATATGCTGAGTGTGCGAACCGCTGAGCATGGAGGCAGGCTTCGAAAATATTATCATATTACCGAGGAAGGTCTTCGGCGGATTGAGGCATTTAAGGAAGAGTGGAAAGAGATGGTATCGATATGCCGATTTATAATCAAGGAGGATCGGGCAGATGACTAAATTGCAATTTTGCTTATCATTGCGGGAACAATTGCGAGGCTTGCCTGCGCAGGAGATTGAAGAGCGCTTGCATTTTTACAGCGAGATGATTGAGGATCGCGTGGAAGAGGGGCTTTCGGAAGAGGAGGCTGTGGCAGCGGTAGGCGAGATAGAAGAGATTGCTGCCCAGATTCAAGGGGAGGCGCTTGGCGAAAAAAACCTGAAAGAGAAAAAGCCTCTGAAAGGCTGGGCGCTTTGGGGCGTTATTTTGGGCGCACCGTTATGGGTTTCTTTGGGAATGGCCGCCATAGCGGTGATCCTCTCGATCTATATTTCTTTATGGGCGATTGTAATCTCCTTATGGGCAGTCTTTGCTTCTTTGATTGCAGGTGGCCTTTGCGGCATGTTGATGGGAATTCCCTTTTTCCTCGGCGGCAAGCTTTTCTTGGGCCTTGCCATGCTTGGCGCGGGGATGGTCTGCATGGGCCTTTCCATTTTCTTATATTTTGGCTGTATGGGCGCTACGAAAGGATTGCTTTATTTAACCAAAAAATTCGGATTAATCTTTAAGAGGGGGGAAGCAAAATGCACAAAAGAAAAAGTTGGTTGATTACTGCAGGGTTTTTTGTGATATGCGGAGGGCTTTTGTTTGCCGGTGCTTTAGGGGCAGAGCAATGGGATTTTACCAAGCTGAGCTCGGTGAAATATGAGACCAATGTATATGAGCCGGAAGGCGATTTCAATCAAATGATGATTCAGACCGATACCGCGGATACAATCTTTTTGCGCTCCCCCGATGGGAAATGTCGGGTGGAATGTTTTGAGACAGAGAAGGTGAAGCATCGGGTATCCTTGGAGAATCAATGCCTCAAAGTAGAGAAGGAAGATCTGCGGGAGTGGTACGATCATATTCGTTTTCTTGTCTTCAAATCTCCAAAATTGACCATATATTTGCCCCAAGCGGCCTATGATTCTCTTATGATTACAACCGCTACGGGAGATGTTGCTCTACCTGCCGATTTCACCTTCCAAACCATCAAAATGGAGGGCAATACGGCGGATATTGAATGTCTGGCAAAAGCGGAGCATAGCCTTATGATAGAGACCGATACCGGTGATATCAAAATTGCTGCTAATTCGGCAAAGAGCATCCGGCTTTCTACCGATACGGGGGATATGTTCCTCTCTGACGGTAAAGCGGCAGATCAAATTAAAATAGAATCAGATACCGGAAGGGTACGCATGGAGCGGGTAGAATGTCAAGAACTTTTGATCGAGAGCAATACCGGCGATGTGCATCTTAAAGAGGTGATCGCCGCCGATCGATTGGAAGCGGAAACCACTACCGGAGATTTGAGCCTTAAGGCGTGCGATGGGGGAGAGTTGCTGATGACCACCAATACCGGCGATGTGAAGGGCAGCTTACTTTCCGAAAAGATCTTTATCGCAAGATCTGATACCGGCAGAATAGAGGTCCCCAAAACCATTACCGGCGGAAGATGCGAAATCACCACCGATACCGGTGATATTAAAATCGATATCAAATAATTTTCCTTGCGTATGAAGCGATGACATGATATAATGGTTTTCATGAAAAGAGGATTATAATATGAATAAAAAAGAAAAAATGTATTGGATTCTTGCGGCTGTGATGCTGGTATTGTTTGGCGGGTTGATTCTGCTTTTGAAGGGCGTTGATGTGGCCGCCATCGGCCCTCAAGGGAGCAAGATCGGTCTTTCTGCTCTTAACGGAGCGGTGCGGGATCAGTTTCCGTTCCATGAATGGTGGTATGAGATCACCGATTGGATGAGCCTTTTGGTCTTGCTGATTCCTGCCTGCTTTGCGCTTTTGGGTCTTTGGCAGTTGATGAAGGGAAAGAGCCTGAAGGCGGTGGATCGGGATATTTATCTGCTGGGCGGCTTTTATGTTGTCGTCTTTGCCGCATATCTCTTTTTCGATCAATGGGTGATCAATTTCCGCCCTGTATTGATCGAGGGCGTATTGGAGCCTTCTTTCCCCTCTTCCCATACCATGATTTTTATCTGCGTAATGGCCACTGCCATTCATCAGATCTCCCGCCGCTTTGCCGATCCTTCCTTGAAGGGAATCGGGCGTATATTGCTTTATTTGATCCTGACCTTTGTATTGGTAGGGCGGATTATTTCCGGCGTTCATTGGTTTACCGATATTTTGGGCGGTATCTTCTTAAGCCTCTTCTTTATCTTTATTTATCTGGCGGTTGATGAGCGGCTGAAAAAATAATTCAAAGGGCTGTAAAAAATTATGATGATTTTTTACAGCCCATTTTAAGTTGCAATTTATTATTTTATATGATAGAATGAGAAAAATTAAAATATCTGCCACCGGGTAGCATCTGGCTTTCTCTCGTTAGGTCTTTGAAGAGGGAAGGGCGGATGCTTTGTTTTTTATAGGAGGAAAGGAATGAAAATCAAAGGATATTTTTCAAAAGGGGAGCAGCTTCTTTGGCTTGGCTCGGTATTGGGAATTCTGCTGGCCTTTTTTGTTTTCGGCGGAAGAGGAACATTTACTTTGATTGCTTCTTTGATCGGAGTAACCTCGCTGATCTTTAATGCCAAGGGCAATCCCGTAGGACAATTGCTGATGGTCGTGTTCAGCGTGCTGTACGGGATCATTTCCTATACATTTTCGTATTACGGAGAGATGATCACCTACCTCGGCATGACGATGCCCATGGCGGTGGTGGCCTTGATTTCATGGCTGAAGAATCCCTATAAGGGCAACAGGGCAGAGGTGAAAGTGAACACGGTAAGCCGGAAGGAAACGGGCTTTATGTGGATCCTTACTGTCGCTGTGACGGTGTTATTTTACTTTATCCTGAAGCATTTTCACACGGCAAACATCCTGCCGAGCACGCTTTCCGTTGCCACCAGCTTTCTTGCGGTATATCTCACGTTCCGAAGAAGCCCGTATTTTGCGCTGGCGTATGCGGCCAACGATATCGTGCTGATCGTTTTGTGGATACTGGCAAGCGTAACGGATACCAGATACGTTTCCGTGGTGGTATGCTTTGCCGCTTTTTTGGTGAACGATATTTACGGATATATCAGCTGGCAGAAGATGAAAACCAGACAGGCAGAGAATAAATGATCCCGCGGCGGAACGTGTAACGGCAATCTGTCATAGTCATCTTTACATCGGACGAAAAATAGTGTATAATGTAGTGGGAAAGGAGGGATCGCATGCATTCGGTAATCTATGATCCGCTGAAGGAGTACGAGGAAAAGTATAAAGACCTTCATGCGGAGAATACCGGAAGATTCCTTGAGGAACTGGTGAAGAAATCCGGGCTGGATATAGAAAAGAACCGGCAGACCGTGAAAAAGTACAACGAATGCCGGGAGAATCTGGCCGAGCTGAAGAAAAAACGGGGCTGGATGAAGTTTTTCTGCGTGCTGATGTGCATAACCCTTCTGCTGATTCCCCTCGTCATAACGAAAATGACGCCGAAAATCAAAGAGCTGACGAAGGAAATCGACGAGGCCGATCAAAAGGCAGGCGTGCTGCTGGCGGAGGCGGAGAATCAGATGGCACCGCTGAACGCTTTGTTCACCGACAGGGATTCCCTCACGCTTATGGAATCCACTATCCCGCTTCTTTCCTTTGCACCCTGCTTTTCCGTAAAGCAGGAGGAGGATATGAAGCTCAACTACGATTTTGCGGCGGAGAACGATGCGGAACGCTCCACCTTGGACGTGCTGGCCGGCGATTATAACGGAAATCCCTTTGTATTTGAAAACGCACTGGTGCATACTATGGGAACGGAAACGTATCA
>JAZMZQ010000119.1:0-5544 GCA_045586045.1 Eubacteriales bacterium | reverse complement strand
ATCCCCATCGGTGATCACCAAATCGATCTCCTCCAGCGTGCATACCTTATTCATCGCCCGAAGACCCAGCTTGCCGGAATCTGCTAAGGCAATGGATTGCCTTGCATTTTCAATCATCCTCCGATGAAGGCGTGCCTCGCCGATATGGAAATCGGTGATCCCCCCTTCGTTGATTCCTCCGATGCCGATAAAGGCTTTATCTAAATTAAAATGCTCTATATTCTCTTCCGAAGGGAATTCCGAAAGTGTCAACTCCTTTGCCCGCAGGCGGCCGCCCGTAAGAATTACGGTGCAATCCGAAAGATCCGAAAGCTCCACCGCTGTACGCAATGCATTGGTAAAGACCGTGATGGGCCCGATATTTTTCAGATATTGCACCATCGCCTGCACTGTAGTCCCGACTCCAAGGTAGACCGCATCCCCCGGCTGAATCAGCTTGGCAGCCTCTTGGGCGATTCGATCCTTTTGCAGGTGCTTCATCTCGGCACGGCTGGCATATTCCGGCTCGGAATTCAGCAGCATGCTTACCACAGCCCCGCCGTAAACCTTCCGCAGCACCCCCTGCTTCTCCAGATAATCCAGATCTCTGCGCACGGTCTCGATGGAGATGCCGAAGCGCTCCATCAGCTCTGAATTTTTCACGGTTCGTTGCTGCTTAATCAAATCAGCGATCTGCGCTCTTCGTTCCAGATTCAAATTCTTTCCCTCACAAACTCATTATACTTTATTGATATCCACATAGTCGAAACCGGTAGCGGTCCGGACCGTCAGCCGCTCAAAGCCGGCGGCACGAATCCGCTTTAAGGCATCCTCAAAGCCGATGCCCAGCTTTTCTGCATCATGGCAATCGCTGCTGAGAATCATATCTCCGCCCCGCTCATGGATGGCCCGCATCACATAATTGACCGGATAAGCCGAAGCCCGATAGCCTCTTGCAATGGCGCCGGTATTGACCTCGAAGGGGACGCCGTAAGGAATCAGCGCCTTTACCGCTCCCTCGGCCGCCGCCCGATAGCGAGGATGGTCGATAGAGAAGAAGGGATGAATCTTCTCCCATTTATTGATCAGATCAAAATGGCCGATGATATCTCCATGGGTCTTTTCCAGCACCTTGGAGACCTCTTCGAAATAAGCCTCCGCCAAATTCATGGGGCTGCCGCTGAAGAGGGAGATCAGGTCCTCCATCTGCTCAATGGAGGCGTCCACATCCCAGATTCTTCTCCCTTTTTCCACGCCATGAACCGATGCAATCATATAATCATAAGGCTCCTTCGGCAGATCGGAAAAGGAATCCTGCTCAATGCCGCAAAGAATGGTGATGCGATCTTTATATTTTTCTTTTAATTTCGCAATCTCGGCCCGATAAAGGGGCTCATCCTTTTCCTTCATGGCCCATTTTTCGCCGGGAATCGGAGAATGCTCCGAAAAGCCAAGAAGGGTATAGCCTTTTTTAATGGCCGCAATTACCATCTCTTCGGGGGTATTCAGCCCATCTCCATAGGTGGTATGGATATGTACTTCACTTTTGATCATCTTGTTATCTCCTAAAATCACTACTCAAGAACAAAAAAATTTTAACATTCTCCCTCTTTTCCGTCAATAGCAATTTTATACAAAAACAATTCAAAAACATTCCTATTGATTGGATTCTTCCAGCTTCTTATAATCCACCTTCCCCACCAAGGTTTTGGGAAGATCCCCTCGGAATTCCCATTCCCGCGGCAGGGCATATTTGGCAATATAAGCGCGGCAGTAGTCCATCAATTCTTCCTGCAAGGCCTCATCGGGCGCAAAACCCGCCTTGGGTACAATAAAAGCCTTTACCCGCTGCCCCCGCAGAGAGTCGGGAATCCCTACCACGCAGCTCATCTGCACCTTTTCATGGCCGTCCAATACATTCTCGATCTGAGAAGGGTAGACATTATAGCCATTGGTAACAATGATCCGCTTCAGGCGCTGCTTAAAATAGATAAAGCCATCGGCGTCCATCATGCCAAGATCCCCCGTATGCAGCCAGCGGCGGCCATCCTCATGGAGCCGCAACGCTTCCGCATTTTCTTGGGGATGCCCTAAATACCCCAGCATTAAAGTAGGCCCGCAAAGGCAGATCTCTCCCTCTTCTCCATAGGGGACTTCCTCGGTGGAGCCCACCCTGCAGATCTTATAATCCATATCAGGATAAGGAAGGCCGATGCTTCCCTCCCGCTCTTCATGATCGGGGGTCAGGCAGCTTGCGGTTACACATTCGGTCGTGCCATAGCCCTCCCGAATCCGCACAGACGCTCCCTGCTCTGCCAAAAAGCGATCCATCTTCTTTTTCAGCTCCACTGAAAGGCTGTCGCCCCCCGAAAAGACGCCCATCAGGCAAGAAAGATCTGCCCCCTTCAGATAGTCGGTGCGAAGCAATGCCTCATAAAGGGTAGGAACTCCTGCGATATAATTGGGCCTCTCCTTGCGGATCAGCTTTGCATATTCCGCCCCGTTGAAACGGGGCACCAAAATCGCGCACCCGCCCTCAGCCAGCATGGTATGGACGCATACGCCCAAGCCAAAGCCGTGAAACATGGGCATGGCGGCAAGCATCCGCTTGCCTCTTACCTCCCTTGCACACATGGCCACCGTCTGCTGCGCCAAGGCATTAAAATTCAGATTCGAGAGCAGAATTCCCTTTCCTGCGCCGGTGGTGCCGCCGGAAAAGAGCACCACTGCCCCCTCCTCTGCCTTAGAGCGTTCCTTGGGCAATATTGCGCCCTTTCCGCCTTTTATAAAAGCAGGCCAAAGATGAAGATTTTCCTTTAAGGGCAGGGCTTTGAAGCGGCTTTTTACCCCGATTCGATAGGCCCATTTTTTCATCCCCTTCAGGCTATCATCCAAATCGGAAAGAATCAAAGCGGAAAGCGGATGCTCCCGCTCCACCGCCTGCCATTTTTCGTAAAACTGCCGCAGGGTTACCGCCATGCGGCAATCGCTTTCTTTGAGATAATAGACAATTTCTTTTTCTGCAGAAAGAGGGTGGATCATCACCGCCACCGCTCCCAAACGATTCAAGGCGTAAAGGCAGTAAACCGTCTGCGGCAGGTTGGGCAGGCAAAGGGCAACCCGATCGCCTTTTTTAACGCCCATTGCAGAAAAAGCAGCCGCCGTCTCCTCGATTTTTCGGCTCAACTGCTCATAAGAGATCTTCCTGCCCATAAAGGAAAGGGCCGTCTCTTTGGGAAATGCTTTGGCGCTTTTTTCCACCGCCTCTGCCATACTGCCCTGAAAATATTCAAGATTTTTTTCTACCTTGCCGTAGTGCGCAAGCCATGGTCTGCTCATGCTTTTTCTACCTTGATCGATTCGATAATCGGCTGGGCGCCTTTTAAGATGGTGCCGTTGTCGTCGATGGGATTTGCGCCCTCGCAGATGGCATCCACAATCTCCATCCCCTCGGTTACATAGCCGAATGCGGCATACTTGCCATCCAAAAAGGTGGAATCCTCATGGCAGATAAAGAATTGAGAGCTTGCGCTGTTGGGATCGTTGGTTCTTGCCATGGAGATGGCGCCGCGGGTATGAGAAAGAGGATTTTCAATGCCGTTGGCGGCAAATTCCCCTTTAATGGGCTTGGCTGCGCGGCCTCCCCCTGCAGGTGCGCCACCCTGCATCATAAAGCCTTCCATAATGCGATGAAAGGTCAGCCCCTCATAAAAACCACTCTCCGCCAGCTCTACAAAGTTTTTCACCGTCAACGGAGCGGCAGAGCCATCCAGCCGCAGGGTAATTGTCCCCTGATCCCGAATGGTAATTTTGGCAATATAATCCTCCACGGGAGCGGCCTTTTTCCCGCCGCCGAAAAGCAAAGCGGCGGCCATCCCTGCCACGCAAAGGATCGCCACACCCAAAATATAAATCCATTCTTTCTTTTTCATTTTCTTAGCCATGTTTTTCTCCTTCTTTGCATATAGATAAAAATGAGGTGGTATCATGATAAAAATTTTAATGACAGCAGGAAAAGCAGATCCCGTCCTCTATCTGCAAGCCTTGGAACAAGCAGGCGCCAAGGGCACTGTCTGCACCGAGCATACCGATTTCAAAGCCTATGATGGGTTGCTCCTCTGCGGGGGCGGAGATGTCCTCCCCGAGCTCTACGGCGCGCAAAACGAGGGCAGCTACGGCCTTTCCCGCAAGCGGGATAATCTGGATCTTGCCTGCATCCATTCCTTTATTATGGAGCAAAAACCGATTCTCGGCATCTGCCGCGGGATTCAGATCATCAATGTTGCTTTCGGGGGCAGCCTGATTCAGCATCTTCCCAATGCCGATCGCCATATGGGCGTTGGGGAGGATCTATGGCATGAAATCCGCACCGACGGCATCCTCAAAAAACTTCTCGGCCGCTCTTTTTTAGTCAATAGCGCCCACCATCAGGCCCTCTCCCGCTTGGGAAGAGGCCTCACCCCCATCGCCTTTAGCCACGATGGATGTGTGGAAGCCATTGTCCACGATCATCTGCCCATCTTGGGGCTGCAATTTCATCCCGAACGGATGGATCGGGGCCGGTCCATCTTTCAATATTTTATCGATCAGTGCGGCAAAGATCCAAAAGCTGCAACATAAATTCCCCGTTTTCTACTTTGCCGTTGGATTTCTTAAGATGAAACAGGTCGTTTATTAGTTCCGGATCTCCTTCTATGCAGGCCTTTTCGATGGCGGTGCGCATGCACCGCTCCACAGCGCCGGAGCTGGAATCAAAATGCCTTGCAATCTCCCCGTAAAAACCAATCATCAGATGCTGAAGCACCGCCGGATGCCTTTTGCATAATAATGCCCCGTAGCGGATATAACGATAGCCTTTGATGGAAAAGGGCATTCCGATTCTTTTGAGAATCTCAATAACCTGCTCTTGAAATAAAGCCTCTTCCTTGGAGAAGGTCTCCTCCGGCTCTCGCTGGCGCAGCCTCAATTTCCTCGCACGATAGACCTGAGAGACGGTATATTGGTAATCAATGGGCAGGAGCCGGAAAATATCGCCGCCGTTATCAAAAAAGCGATCTGCCAGCAGATCATGCCTTCGCACTGCCACCACCATCTTCACAAGCTCCGCCTTCGCCTCCATCTCCAAGCGGTAGACCAGCTCATCGCAATTCATTCCGCTAAGATAAGGGTCCATGATCAAAAGATCGGGATCATGCTCCGCCACAAGGGCAAGGGCATCCATGGCGGTGGTGCCGATGGCGATCAAAGAGACTCCGACTCTTTCAAAGCCGCGGGTAAGCTCCTGCGTCAACTCCTGATCCATGCAGACGATGACCATCTTCAGATTCGGTTTTTGGGTACTGTTTTCCGACATAAAACTCCAAACCAACTAAGTAAATAATATGAGTAATGAAAGTATACCATATCAAGGGCCTCAATGCAATCTTCTTTCGGGGTTGTTTTTTGAAATATACAAAAAAATTTCAAAAAACATATTGACATTTCGCAGAAAGGAATGTATAATAAACAAGCATTAAATTCGGCCCCTTGGTCAAGCGGCTAAGACGTCAGCCTCTCACGCTGAAA
>JAZMZQ010000118.1:0-6268 GCA_045586045.1 Eubacteriales bacterium | reverse complement strand
CACGCACCTCCTTTTATACATCAAGATTCATCACATACTTGGCATTTTCTTCGATAAATGCCTTTCTGGGCTCTACCTTTTCGCCCATCAAAATAGAAAATGTCTGATCGGCGGCGATGGCATCGCCCAATGTGAATTGCTTTAAGGTTCGGGTTTCGGGATCCATGGTGGTGGCCCAAAGCTCTTTGGCATCCATCTCACCAAGACCCTTATTGCGGCTGATCTCTACCTTGCCCTTGCCATCCTCGCCGCGGAGCTCTGCAGAGATTTTATCTCTTTCTTCATCGGAATAGGCATAGCGGGTTTCCTTGCCCTTTACCAGCTTATAAAGCGGGGGGACAGCGGTATAGACATAGCCGCCCTCGATCAAAGGCCGCATAAAGCGGAAGAAGAAGGTCAGCAGCAGGGTGCGGATATGCGCACCGTCCACGTCCGCATCCGCCATAATGATGACCTTGCCGTAGCGGAGCTTTTCAAGATCAAAATCGGCGCCGATATTCGTACCCAGCGCGGCAATAACCGGCTGCAGCTTATCATTATTATAAACCTTATCCAAGCGGGATTTTTCCACATTCAGCATCTTGCCCCAAAGGGAAAGGATTGCTTGGAAACGGCGGTCGCGGCCATCCTTGGCAGAGCCACCTGCCGAATCTCCCTCAACGATATAGATTTCGGTATATTTGGTATCCTTACTCTGGCAATCGGCAAGCTTTCCGGGCAGGGAAAGGGAGGTGGAAAGGGCGCTCTTTCTGGCGCTCTCTCTTGCCTTTCTTGCGGCCTCTCTTGCCTGCGAGGCGGAGACGGCCTTGCCGATGATGGTTTTGGCGATCTTGGGATTTTCTTCAAAGAATTCCGTCAGCTTTTCGGTGATAATGGAGCTGACCAAGCCGCGCACCTCGCTGTTTCCGAGCTTAGTCTTGGTCTGGCCCTCAAATTGAGCCTCCTCCACCTTGACGCTGATGATGACCGTAAGCCCCTCCCGCACATCCTCGCTGGAAAGATTGCTATCCTTCTCCTTCAGATAATTATGCTTTCTGGCATAATTATTGATCACATTGGTCATGGCCGCCTTAAAGCCGGTCTCATGGGTACCGCCTTCGGTGGTATTGATATCATTGGCAAAGGAGATCAGCGTCTCATCATATTTGGTGGTATACTGCATGGCGATTTCTGCCATAGAAGTGCCCTTCATTCCGCTGACATAGATGACCTCTTCATGAATGGGCTCCTTGCTCTTATTCAGATAAGTAACAAACTCCCGAATACCGCCCTCATAGCAAAGATTTTTGCTCCTTACCTTCTCTTCGTCCCGAAGATCTTCAAAGACAATCCGCAAGCCTGCATTCAAAAATGCCTGCTCACGCAACCGTTTCAAGAGGACCTCATATTCATATTCCAGCGTCTCAAAGATTTGATCGTCGGCCAAAAAGCGTACCTTGGTGCCGGTGTGATCGGTATCCCCTACCACCTGCAGCTGGCCGCAGGAATGGCCCCGTTCATAGCGCTGGGCATAAATCTTCTTGCCGTCATGGACCTCAACCTCCAGCCATTGGGAAAGGGCATTTACCACCGAAGCGCCAACGCCATGGAGACCGCCGGAGACCTTATATCCGCCGCCGCCGAATTTACCGCCTGCATGGAGGATGGTGAAGACCACCTCGACAGTAGGAATCCCCATTTTGGGATGGATTCCCACAGGGATTCCGCGGCCGTTATCCTCCACTTCGATAATATTATCCGGCAGGATTCTGACCGTTATGGTATCGCAATAGCCTGCCAGCGCCTCATCAATCGAATTATCTACAATCTCATAGACCAGATGATGGAGACCTCTTACAGAGGTGGAGCCGATATACATACCGGGGCGCTTTCTGACTGCCTCTAAGCCTTCCAATACCTGAATGGAAGATTCATCATATTGGTTGGTTACTTTTTCTTGAGCCATTTTCAACTGTCCTTTCACTTATCTTTATATATAAGATATTTTCTTAATGTAATTACACCGTTTTAAGAGGGTTTGAGGAGAGATCTGAGAGATATAGACCACAACATCCATCCCCCAATTGCAGACAATGAAGGATTTCGGAATATCGGTAGCCACATTGATCAGCTTGAATTCCTTCTCTTTTTCTTTCAAAAAATCCCTTGTTCGTTTGGAAACGGTGGCCTTATCCATATCAAAGATGCCGATGATATGCTCTTTTTTAATCAATACATCCTGACCCAGATGGAGATACACGCTCTCTTGCCACCTTTCCTTCTTTAATAAAAAATACTTTATCGCCTTTTTTGCGGATTTTACCGAGTTCACAGGTGGAAAGCACCGTCTGATGCCCTTCCATCTTGGAAAAAATGAATTTTTGGCGGTGGGCATCCAGCTCCGATAAAATATCATCCAATAATAAAATCGGATAATGGCCGCACCGCTCTGCCACACACTCTGCCTCTGCAAGCTTCATGGAAAGCACCGCCGAGCGGATCTGCCCTTGGGAGCCGAAATATTTCATGCTCTTGCCGGCCAAAAGGATCAAAATATCATCCTTATGAACGCCGCTGATGGTCTGCCCCAGAGCGATATCCTGCTCTTGGGTCTTTTCCAATCGGTTTAAGAAAAGAGAATGAAACTCTTCTCTTGCCACTTGCTCTTTGGTAAATTGATTCAGATAAATCAGCTTTAGTTTTTCTGCACCTTTGGAAATGGAGCGGTAAAAATCCTTTGCATATTCATCCAATCTCAAAAGATAATCCTGCCTTGCTTTGGCAATATAGGAGCCCGCCTCTGCCAGCTTTTCATCCCAGATAAAAAGCATCTCTTTTTTAGAGGGATCTTCCCTGCATTGATTCAGCAGGGCATTGCGATTTTTGAGGATCTTTTGATAATTGAGCAGCTGATCGGTATATTGAAGATCCAAGGAGCATAAAGCCATATCCAAAAAGCTTCTGCGCTTTTGAGGGCCTTCCTTAATCAGATTCAGATGGTCGGGGGTAAAGATCACCGATTGAAAGCAGCCCAAAAGATCTCGAAGCCTTGGGATCACCAAGCCGTTATGGCGGTATTCCTTCGGCTTATCCTTGGTAAAGAGAATCTGCAGCTGCTCTTCCCTGCTCCCTACTGAAAAATCCAAGGTTATGGCAGCATTTTCTTTGCCGAAGCGAATCAGCTGCTCCTCTCTTTTGACTCGATAGCTTTTTAAGCAGGTGCAAAAATAGATCGCTTCAATGCAGTTGGTCTTTCCTTGGGCATTATTGCCTGCCAAAATATTGATCCCATCGGTAAAATCAAGGGTGGTATCCTCAAAATTTCTGAAATTTTCAAGCCGTAGCCTTAAAATCTTCATTTGGCGATCATATAATCTTCACCCTCAAAGGAAAATTGATCTCCTGCATAGAGCTTTTTTCCCTTCATCAGGCAAATCTCACCGTTGACAGCAACCTCTTCATTTAAGATCATCAGCTTTGCGATTCCGCCGGTCTCTGCAAGACCCATCAGCTTCAGCGCATCGCAAAGGCGGATATATTCATCCTTAATTACTAATTTTTGCATCGTTATTCCTTCATTCTCAAGGGTAATACCAAGAAGAGATAATCATCCTTTTCCATCGGACGCAGAATGATGGGCGCCAGATTGCTCTGCAGCTCGATCATGATCTCTTCATCATCGCAGGCGGCAAGAGCGGCCAGCATATATTTATAATTGAAGCCGATTACCATCTTATCGGAAAATTCCTCACATTCGATGGAATCTTCAAATTTACCGATATTAGAGGCGGTGGAAATATCAATATGATCAAAATCAAAGCAGCAGCGAATAGGGCTGATGATGGAAGCATTGGCCATCAAAGAAGCACGCTCAATTACCTGCTCAAATGCTCTTACATTAACCTTCACTTGGAATTTGAAGTTTTTGGGAATGGCGGCCTTATAATCAAGGAATTCCCCTTCCAAAAGGCGGGAAACCATCCATACACTTCCGAAGCGGAAGGAGACAAAATTCTTGCTATGGCGAATCTCAATGGTATCCTCTTCGCTATCCGGCAAAATTTTCAAAAGCTCATTGAGGGCTCTTGAAGGAATCACCACCTTATTAAATTCCCCCTGCACCTGCACAAACGGAACCTTTCGGATGGCAAGGCGGAAATTATCGACTGCTACAGCCGAGATGGTCCCCTCCTCGGGATTCAGTTCAAAAAGAACGCCGGTCAGAATCGGCTTCAGATCCGTAATGGAGACTGCAAAGATGGTCTGCCGCACCATGGTTTTGAAATCGGAATAAGTAAGGATAATTCCGTTTTCACTCAGTACATCCGGAAGTTCGGGGAAATTCTCATCGCTCATACCGGTAATGGTAAAATTGGAATTGCCGCCGTTGATGGTGGTGAGAAGCGTCTTATTATCGGCTTCTACCGTAACATCGCAGGCCGGAAGCTTTCTGATAATCTCCCCGAAAAGGCGGGAATTGAGAATAATGGTTCCTTTTTCGGTATCCTCTGCTTCAATTTCATAGGAAATGGAGATATTTTGATCGTAGGCACTGAAGCGAACCGTTCCGCTCTCGGAAATTTCAATTAAGATTCCTTCCAAGGCCGGAATGGTGGATTTCGCACTGGCCGCTTTTTGCACAATACCGATGGCTTCATTCAGAATGGCTCTTTCACAGCAGAATTTCATGGGTGAATCATTCCTTTCTTTTCTTTCTTTGATGAAGTAGTAGTTGTTGTAGTGTTGAAAACCCTTAAAAAGGGGAATTTTGACGATGGGGATGGGAAAAATTGCTTGTTAAATGCATGTTGATGGGGGTAAAATTTATCAAAGGTATTTCACATTATTATGTAAACTGTTGATAATCCTGTGGAAACCGTTGAAAACCCCCTGTTTAATTTTAATAAATCTGTTAATAAGATTTTTTAATATTTTCCATCAGTTCGGCTGCGATTTTTGCGGTCGCAGGATCTTGCTTGATGGTATCTTCCATCTTGCGGATGTTATAAAGAACCGTTGTATGATTCTTGCCGCCCATTTCCTTGCCGATTTCCGGCAGAGAAAGATCGGTGGTTTCCCGAATGATATACATGGCCATGCGGCGGGCGGAAATGATTTCGCTGCGCTTTTTCTCGCTCTTAATATCATCGATGGTGATATTATAATAGCGGGAAACATGGTCGATTATGGAAGCGGGCGTAATAATAGAGCCGATATTTTCTTTAATCACCGCCTCCATGGCATCCTTGGCAAGGGCGATGGTGGGGGTTTGGCCCCAAAGGGAATTATAAGCCTTTAGCTTTTTAATAGTCCCCTCCAGCTCCCGTACATTGGTTTTGATTTTAGAGGCGATCAGCTCCACAACCTCCGAGGAAATATTCAAATTATAGAGCTTGGCCTTCCGCTTAATGATCGCAACGCGGGTTTCATATTCAGGCGGCTGCACATCGGCGATCAGCCCCATGGAAAATCGGGATTGAAGCCGCTCCTCCAAGGTCATCAGCTCCTTAGGCGGCCGATCGGAGGTCAGGATGATCTGCTTATCGCTCTCATAAAGAGCATCAAAGGTATGGAAGAATTCTTCCTGAATGGCGGTTTTACCGCTGATAAACTGCACATCGTCCATCAAAAGGACATCTGCCATGCGGTATTTATTTTTGAATTGCCGCTGGGTATTATGCTGGATGGCATCAATCAGCTCGCTGGTGAATTCATCACCCTTTACGTAAAGAATCTTCATATCGGGGTTATTTTCCCCGATCTTATTGGCAATGGCGTTGATCAGATGGGTTTTCCCGAGGCCGCTATGGCCATAAAGGAAGAAAGGATTATAAGCACCTGCGGGATTATTGGCAATGGCCAAGGCAGCTGCATGGGCAAATTCATTCTCCTTGCCGGTTACAAAATTTTCAAAGGTCAGATTCGTCTTGGCATTGAAGGCTCTGAATTCCTCTTCATTGATGGGCAGAGCCGTATGGACTTCATCGTGCTTTTTTTGGGCAATCTCCCGAAACCGAGGCGGGACTTCTTCTTCTGTCATCACCTTGATTTCTACTTCAAAGCCGATGGTCTCGGCAATGGCATCTTCAATTTGCTTTTTATATTTTTTATCGATAATGTTTTTTTGAAAAAGAGTGGATACGCAAAAATAAGCCGTATCATTTTCCATTTTCATGGGAATCAAAAGCTTGACCCAGCTTTCAAAGGAGGTGGAATTCAATTCCCGCTCCAAGACAACCAACGCTTTATCCTAAACATCCTTAAAAGATTGCATGATTAAGTCGGAGGC
>JAZMZQ010000117.1:0-4873 GCA_045586045.1 Eubacteriales bacterium | reverse complement strand
TTACTAAGTTGTCTTCCTAAGACCGCTTGGCCTCCGACTTTAAAGCATTGAATAAAGCGGTTGAGCAGATGCGGGCCATTGAACGAATTGAAAAGACAGTTGGCTTTCGTGCATTGGCAGAAGATCTTGCTTTTGTGGCTCAATTGCGCAAGCAAAATCCAACCATGAACCTTACAGAGCTTGCGGCTGCAGCCAACGGTAGGCTTAGCAAGCCAAGTCTCAGCCGCAAACTTAATAAAATCATTGAAATTTCTAAAAGCATAAAGGAATCCTAATGAAAGATTTTGTTCACCTGCATCTTCATACCGAGTATAGCCTGCTCGACGGCGCTTGTAAGATCAGCGAAGCGCCCGCTCAAGCAAAGGCTTTAGGTCAGTGCGCCCTTGCGATCACGGATCACGGTGTACTGTATGGTGCGGTGGATTTTTATAAAGCTTGCAAAAAAGAGGGGATTAAGCCGATTATCGGTTGCGAAATTTATGTTGCACCCCGTGGCAGAGCAGACAAGCAATATGATCTGGATAATCGCTATTACCATTTAATTTTGTTGGCTAAAAATAAAATTGGATACCATAATTTATTAAAGATTGTCTCGAAAGGTTTTGTCGAAGGTTTTTATTATAAGCCTCGCGCAGATTTTGAATTATTGGAGCAATACCACGAAGGGCTAATCTGCCTTTCCGGATGCATCGGCGGGTCGGTTCAGCAAAAGCTTCTCCAAGATGATTATGCCGGTGCAAAAGCAGAAGCACTACGCTATCATTCCATATTTGGGGAGGATTATTATCTTGAGCTCCAGAATCATGGGCTTCGGGAAGATGCGGTGATTTTAGCGGGGCTGCTTCGAATCCATGAGGAGACAGGAATTCCGATGGTTGCCACCAATGATGCTCATTATCTCACCAAAGAGGATGCTTATACCCAGAAGGTGCTGATGTGCATTCAAATGAATAAAACCCTTAATGATGAGGATGCAGCCGGCTTTGAAACCGATGAATTCTATCTAAAGAGCGGGGATGAAATGGCGGCAATGTTTGCCCAATATGAAGGGGCTATTGAAAACACCTGCCGTATCGCAGAGCAATGCAATTATGAATTTGAATTCGGTAAATTTCATCTGCCCAAATTCAATCTTCCGGAAGGGGAGAGGGATAGTTATCTTTATCTTGAAAAATTATGCCGCACCGGATTAAATAATCGCTATAATGCGATCACGGATAAACTGAATGATCGCTTGAATTATGAATTATCGACCATACGCGATATGGGCTATGTAGATTATTTTCTGATTGTAAGCGATTTTATTTCCTATGCAAAAAATAATGATATTCCCGTAGGCCCCGGCAGAGGAAGTGCAGCCGGCTCCCTTGTGGCATATTGCTTGGGAATTACAGATATTGATCCAATCGAATACGATTTGCTTTTTGAGCGTTTTTTGAATCCTGAGCGCGTTACCATGCCGGATATCGATATTGATTTTTGCTATGAAAAGCGCGGGCAGGTCATCGACTATGTCATCAATAAATACGGCGCAGATAATGTGGCTCAGATTGTAACATTCGGCACCATGGCTGCAAAGCAAGCGGTTCGCGATGTTGGGCGTGCTATGGCGATTCCTTATGCTGAGGTAGATGCTGTGGCAAAAATGATTCCCTTTAGATTGGGAATCACTTTGCAAAATGCCATTGATGATGTCCCTGCCTTAAAAGAACTTTATGAGACCAATCAAACGGTGCACCGTCTTTTGGATCAAGCATTGAAATTGGAAGGATTTCCTCGCCACAATTCCACCCATGCAGCAGGTGTTGTCATTACAGAGCATCAGGTAAGTGATTTTGTGCCGGTATCGTTGAGCGGAGATTCATATGTTACCCAATTCCCCATGACAACCCTTGAAGAGCTTGGTCTTTTGAAAATGGATTTTCTGGGTCTTCGCAATTTGACCATTATTCGAGATACCGAAAAATTGATTCAAAAGAGTAACCCTCAATTTGATATTCGTAATATTCCCCTTAATGACGAAAAAACTTTCAGGACTCTTGCAAGCGGAAATACTATTGGAATCTTCCAGATGGAAAGTGCCGGCATGAGGCAGGTGCTCTCTCGCTTGAAGCCCACTGAATTTGAGGATATTATAGCGGTCATTTCTCTTTATCGGCCCGGCCCCATGGATTCAATCCCTACCTATATTGAAAATAAATCCAATCCGGAAAAGGTGCGATATCTGACGCCCGAACTGGAGCCGATCTTAAAGGTTACCTATGGGTGTATTGTCTATCAAGAGCAAGTGATGCAGATTGTTCGGAATTTAGCGGGATATTCTTATGCAAGAGCAGATCTTGTGCGCCGTGCCATGAGCAAAAAGAAAAGCGATGTTATGGAAAGAGAGCGGCAAGTTTTCCTTCACGGTGAAAAAGATGAAAATGGTAATGTTTTGATTGCCGGCGCTCTCAGAAACGGGATCGATGAGAAAATTGCAAATCAAATCTTTGATCAAATGATTGATTTTGCAAAATATGCATTTAATAAATCCCATGCTACTTGCTATGCAAAAGTTGCTTATCAGACCGCATATCTTAAAACGCATTATACAACCGCCTATCTCGCCGCTTTGCTGACAAGCGTGATCGGTAATACAGATAAGACAGTGGAGTATATTGAAGAGTGCAGGCGGCTTGGCATCAAGATCCTTCCGCCTCATATCAATAAAAGCGAAGTAACCTTTACCGCAACAGAACACGGCATCGTCTACGGGCTTCTTGCCATCAAAAATGTTGGCGTAAAGATGCTGCAGGATATTATTAACGAGAGGAAGAAGGGGGAATATCGCGATTTTGCCGATTTTGCCGATCGAGTATGCGATTTAGATATTAATAATCGTGCCATAGAAAGTATGATCAAAAGCGGCGTTTTTGATTGCTTCAAGTATTCAAGAAGGCATCTAACCATGATATTTGAGCAATTATTTGATTGTATTTCCAATGAAAAGCGCAATCAAGTGGAAGGGCAACTATCCTTCTTTTCCGATCAGAGCAATTCTGGCGATTTCGGTTCTCGCTTTTTCAAAGAGCCGCAGGCAGAATTTGAAAAAGCAGAAAAGCTTGCCTTTGAAAAGGAAATGCTTGGCCTTCATCTATCGGATAATCCTTTTGAGCCTTATCGGCATATTTATAATCGAAAGGATATTACGACGCTTTCTTCTGTGGCGGCCGATCAGGTTGATGACGGGGCGGAAATCTGGGTTTTTGTGCAGATTGATTCTTATAAATCCGTCAAAACAAAAAATGGGGCTGAAATGGGATATCTTTCTCTTTCGGATATCAACGGAAATCTGGAGGGGATTCTTTTCCCCAAATCCTATGCCCGCTGGCGATCCTCCTTGGTTAAGGGTGCTTTTGCGTTTATAAGAGGAAAGCTGCAAAAGGATGAGCTTCGCGGTACAAAGCTTTTAATTGATGAATTGCGCTATCCAACCAATAAGGAGATCAACGAAAAAACCAAACGTCTTTATATCAAGCTTAAAAGCAAAAATTCACCTGAATTCAATCAAGTTTTAAGTGTTTTGGAAAAATATCCCGGTGTTCATGAATGTATCTTTTATTTTGAGGATACCAAGAAGAGTTTTTCCACCCTTAATAGATTTGGCATTGATATTCAGGAAAATTTATTGCAAGAACTCTGTAAAATCCTGAAAAAAGACGAAATTGTGGTAAAATAACATTGATTTTTTTCCACGAATAGTGTATAATTCGCGTTAGTGTAAATTTTGGTTATTTGTTTGAGGAAGGTGTAACTATGAAGAAAATAGGTATTTTAACCAGCGGCGGCGATGCTCCGGGCATGAATGCTGCTATTCGCGCTGTTACCCGCACTGCCATCAGCAAAGGGATCGAGGTGGTAGGCGTGCGCAGAGGCTATGCAGGTTTGATTGCCGGCGAGTTATTTGAGATGAACGCTCGTTCGGTTTCTAATATTTTGCAGGATGGCGGTACCATGCTCTATTCTGCAAGAAGCAAGGAATTCTGCACTGAAGAGGGAATGCAGAAAGCGATCAAAACTTGCAAGGATAATGGTATTGAAGGCTTGGTGGTAATCGGGGGCGACGGTTCCTTCCGTGGCGCAGCTGATCTTTCTGCACGCGGAATTCCTTGTATTGCTCTGCCCGGTACGATTGATAATGACATCACATCTACCGACTATACCATTGGCTTTGATACTTGCGTCAACTGCGTTACTGAGTTGGTGGATCGTATTCGTGATACCATGCGTTCTCATGACCGTTGCTCAGTAGTAGAAGTAATGGGCCGCCATGCAGGTTATGTTGCTCTTCACGCAGGAATCGCAACCGGCGCAACTTATATCATGGTTCCTGAGGTAGAGAGCTCTGTGCAGGATGCAATCAAAAAGATTGAAGTAGGCCGCGCTTTGGGTAAATCCAGTTTTATTATTATCGTAGCAGAGGGGGTAGGCCATGCAGAAAAGCTTTCCGAGCAAATTCAGGAAGCAACCGGCATTGTAACGCGCGCTACCATTCTCGGCCACGTGCAGCGTGGCGGCTCTCCTACCTCTCGTGATCGCATTTTGGCAAGCACCATGGGTAGTTATGCCGTAGACCTCCTTGTGGAAGGCAAGAGCAATCGTGTGGTTGGTATTCATAAGGAAAAGATTGTGGATCATGATATTCAAGAGGCTCTTTCAATGAAAAAAGAGTTCCCCATGGAGCTTTATAAAATCTGCAATGATATCTCTATTTAAGCTTTGTAAGACCCTTCGAAAAGAAGGGTCTTATTTATTTGAAAATAATACTTGATTTTTGTGAATCAATAGGTTATAATGATTAACGTTCTCAATAATTGCCGGTGTGATGGAATTG
>JAZMZQ010000116.1:0-7971 GCA_045586045.1 Eubacteriales bacterium | reverse complement strand
ACCACCATCGGCCTTGCAGATGGTTTGCGGCGGATCGGCAAAGATGTTACCGTGGCTTTGCGTGAGCCTTCCTTGGGCCCTGTCTTTGGAATCAAAGGCGGTGCCGCAGGCGGCGGCTATGCGCAGGTTGTTCCCATGGAGGATATCAATCTCCATTTTACCGGTGATTTCCATGCCATCGGCGCAGCGAATAATCTCTTGGCAGCCATGCTGGATAACCATATTCAGCAGGGAAATGCCCTTGGAATCGATGTTAAGAAGATCACATGGAAGCGCTGCGTGGATATGAATGATCGCCAGCTTCGGAATGTAATCGATGGTCTGGGCGGCAGAATGCAGGGCGTGCCCCGCGAGGATGGCTTTGATATCACGGTTGCCAGCGAAATCATGGCAGTTTTGTGCCTTTCCGATTCTATTACCGATCTGAAGGAGCGTCTGGCCCGTATTATCGTGGGCTATACCTACGATGATCAGCCTGTAACCTGCGGCCAGCTGAAGGCTCATGGTGCAATGGCGGCTTTGCTGAAGGATGCCCTGAAGCCGAATCTTGTGCAGACCTTGGAAGGTACTCCCGCTTTTGTGCATGGCGGGCCTTTTGCAAATATCGCCCATGGCTGTAACTCTGTTATTGCTACGAAAATGGCAATGAAAATGGGCGACTATGCCATTACGGAAGCAGGCTTTGGCGCAGATTTGGGTGCAGAGAAGTTTTTGGATATCAAATGCCGCATGGCAGGCTTGACTCCCGATGCCGTAGTTGTAGTCGCCACCATTCGTGCTTTGAAAATGCATGGCGGCCTTGCCAAAACGGAGCTGGGGAATGAAGATCTTGCTGCATTGGAAGCGGGTGTTCCCAATTTGCTTCGCCATGTTTCGAATATTAAGAATGTATATCGCTTGCCTTGCGTAGTGGCAGTGAATCGTTTCCCCACCGATACCGATGCGGAAATTGAATGCTTGATTGAGCGTTGCAAGGCGTTGGGCGTAAATGTTGTCCTTTCTACTGTCTGGGCCGATGGCGGCGCAGGGGGAGAGGAACTTGCCAAAGAGGTTGTCCGTCTATGCGAAGAAGAGCAGGGGAATTTCACCTTCTGCTATGAAGACGATACAACCATTGCTGAGAAAATCGAGGCAATTGTGAAGAAGATCTATGGCGGTGATGGTGTAAATATTCTTCCTGCCGTTCAAAAGCAGATCGACCGTCTTACTGAGCTTGGCTCTGGCAATTTGCCTGTATGCCTGCCTAAGACCCAGTATAGCTTTTCGGATGATCCCACGAAGCTGGGCGCTCCCGAAGGGTTTACTGTAACGGTTCGTAATATCAAAATTTCTGCAGGAGCCGGCTTCATTGTTGCTCTGACAGGCGAAATTATGACAATGCCCGGTTTGCCGAAGAGCCCTGCTGCTGAGCGGATCGATGTGGACGAAAACGGCGTTATTACCGGACTTTTCTAATCTGTAAAGTAAAATACCTTTATATGCGGATGCGAAGGCATCCGCATATTCTTTTTATAAAACTATGGAAATTTTATAATTTATATAGTATAATAAATCGATAAAGTATTTCTAAAGGGGCGATTGCCAATGAAAAAATTGTCTGTAAATTTATTAGAACTTCTTGATTCGGTCATTATTGCGCTGGTGGCGGTGATGGTGATCTTTAGTCTCTTTTTCCGTATTTATGTGGTTGATGGTGAATCCATGAAGTCCACATTGACCCATCAAGATCGGTTGCTGGTATCGCAACTTTTCTATACGCCCAAGCAAGGGGATATTATTTGCTTTGTGGCCAAAGACCTTAATGATAAGATTTTGGTTAAGCGGGTGATTGCTACCGAAGGGCAGACCGTGGATATCACAGATGATTTCATTGTGATGGTCGACGGTGTGCCCTTGGTTGAGGATTATCTTGATCCGGGCATTTATACCAATCCAAAGTATTTTTCTTTTCCCTATACTGTGAAGGAAAATGAAGTATTCTGCCTTGGTGATAATCGGATCGATTCCAAAGATAGCCGTGATCTCGGCCCGATTGAGAATAAATATATTCTCGGCCGCTTGATTCTGCGGCTTTTCCCCAATACCGGAATCGTCAAATAAGGAGTTCCTATGAATTTTACATCGTTGGAATATCTGATATTTCTTGCCATAGCCTTTCTGATCTATTTTCTCTTAGGGCAAAAAGCGCGGATTTATTGGCTGTTGGGATGCAGTTATTATTTTTACGGGTGTTGGAATCCCAAATACGCGCTGTTGATGCTTTTTTCCACTCTCATCACTTATCTCAGCGGCCTTTTTATCGGAAAAAGCAAGACAGAGCGAGAGAAGAAGATATATGTTTTTTTATCTTTTTTCGTCAATTTGGCCATTCTTTTTGTCTTTAAGTATTATTCCTTTTCCGTCGGAGCGTTGAATCGGCTTTTTGCCTTGAAGATCCCCGAAACGCTGAATCTTTTACTGCCGGTCGGAATCAGCTTTTATACCTTTCAAGCCCTTAGCTATACATTGGATGTCTATCGTAAGGATGTGGAAGTGGAGCGAAATTTCTTCCGCTATGCATTGTTTGTCTCTTTCTTTCCGCAGCTTGTTGCAGGGCCGATTGAAAAATCCAAGGATCTTCTGAAGCAATTTTATGTAAAGCATCCGTTTTCGTGGGAGCGATTTCATCAAGGGCTTCTTTGGATTGCGATTGGATTTTTCTATAAGCTGGTAATTGCCGATCGTGCAGCGATGGTCGTCAATCAAGTATATAACAATTTGAATTCTTATAGAGACGGCGGAGGCCTGTATTTGATCGCCGCAACGGTTTTATTTGCGATTCAAATTTATTTTGATTTTCATGCCTATTCCACCATTGCGAAGGGCAGCGCTCTCATGATGGGTTATCAGCTGAGCCAAAATTTCAAAAAGCCTTATTTTGCTGTATCGATTAAGGATTTTTGGCGCAGGTGGCATGTGTCTTTGAGTTCATGGTTTAAGGAGTATCTTTATTTTCCTTTAGGGGGCAACCGCAAAGGCTTTTGGCGTACGCAGTTGAATTTGATGATTGTTTTTATGGTGAGCGGTCTTTGGCATGGTGCAGCGTGGACTTTTGTAATTTGGGGCGCCCTTCATGGTATTTATCAGGTAATCGAAAATTTGATCCAAAAATATAGCAACGGCAAAAACAACACCTCTTTGCTCAAGAAAGTATTTAAGATCATATTCACTTTCTGCCTTGTAGATTTTGCATGGATCTTCTTTAGAGCCAATTCTACGGGCGATGCCTTTAAGGTGATCGGAAATCTTTTTGATTTCGGAAAGCCGATCAGCGCCCAACCGTTTGGTTGCAGTGGTGTAGAAATGGTGATCTTGCTGGTTGCATGTGCCGCTGTTTTTGGCTTGGAGCTGATCTCCGAAAAGGTGGATTTGCTTAAGGTTCTGTATAACCGAAATATCGTTGTGCGATATGCTTTTTATTATGTTTTGATTTTTGCCGTAATCATCTTCGGCATTTATGGCCCCGGATTTGATGCGCAGGAATTTATTTATTTTCAATTCTGAGGTGAGGAATGAAACGAATTTTTAAGGACATTGTATTTGTAGCGATATTCCTTTTGTTGCTTGGGGTATGCTCCAATATTTTTGTGCTTAAGGGAAATGGCTATGGATCGGATGTCTGGTCATTTTATGAGCTGAAAAGAAATTCTTTGGATGTTGTCTTTCTCGGATCCTCTCATAGCTATGCCTCCTTTTCTCCGGATGTGATTGAAAAGCAGGCAGGTTTGAAATCTTATAACTTTGCTACGCAACAGCAACCATTATCAATTACTTACTACTACATGAGAGAGGTTCTCAAGCGCCATCAACCGCAAACGATTGTCTTGGAGGCAAGAATGTTTACGGTAGAGGATGCATTTATGAAAGAGGGCGTTGTTCGAGATGCTTTGGATAAAATGCCCTTATCGTTCAATAAGATAAAAGCAATTAATGCCAGTGTTGAAAAACCGCAGGATCGGGTTTCATATTATTTGAATATCATTAAATACCATAATCGTTATGATCGCTTGAATAAAAATGATATAGCAAGCGGAATTCTGCGTAATGGTATTGACAACAACGGATTTAAGGCGCTGGAATCTAAATCTGATATTTGGAACGACAATCAAGAAATTCTGAAGATAGAAGAGATACAAAAAATCAGCGATAAGAATTTATTTTATCTGGAAAAGATGGTGGATCTCGCCGAAGAGAGCGGTATTCGCTTGATCATTGTAAAGAGCCCCTGCTTGCTCTCGGCCAAAGAACGAAAAAATCTCAATTGGGTGGAGCAATATGCCACTGAGCAAGGGATCGAGTTTATCGACTATAATGAGCGGGTAGAAGCGCTTGGATTGATTGCGGGCGATTATTATGATAAAGGCCATTTATCTGCAAAGGGTGCTGAAAAGGTGAGCGTAGATTTTGCAAAATATCTGATAGCCGATCAACAATAGGAAGTGAAAGAATGGAAGAAAACAGACTTTTAATAAATTGGTATCCCGGCCATATGACCAAAACACGCCGCTATATCGAAAAAAACATTTCGATGGTGGATTTAGTCATTGAAGTGGCGGATGCGCGCGTGGTGCAAAGCAGCCAAAATCCCGATTTCAATCGTCTGCTTGCCAATAAAAAACGATTAATGGTTTTGACTAAAAAAGATTTAGCCGATGAGGCGGTCAGCAGCCGATGGATGAATTATTTTAAGAATGAGGGGCGGACCGTCTTGCTGATCGATAGTGCAAAAGGGCAGGGGACAAGCGAAATTCTTCCCACTGTGCGGAATATGCTGAAAGAGCAGATTGATCGTGCGGCTGAAAAGGGGATGAGAAAGACCATTCGGCTGATGATCTGCGGTGTTCCCAATTCGGGAAAGAGCACCTTGATTAATACTCTCTGCCGCCGCCGCGCGGCAGAAGCGCAAGATCGGCCGGGCGTAACCCGCGGCGGTCAATGGGTAACGCTTTCCAGCGATGTAGAATTATTGGATACACCGGGGATTCTTTGGAATAAATTCGAGGATATGCAGCAAGGGATTCATCTTGCCCTTACCGGCGCTATAAAAGATGATGTGGTGGAAAGGGAAGAGCTTGCTTTGGAATTGATTAAAATTCTTCGGGTAAAGTATCCCAAGAGCCTTGAGGAACGCTATAAAATCGAGGTGGATGCCGATGATATGCCCCTCGATATTTATGAAAAAATTTGCCGCGCAAGAGGATTCATCATGCGCGGAAATGAATTTGATTATACGCGCTGCGCTGCTGTATTGCTGGATGAATTCCGCGGCGGTAAGCTGGGAAGAATCTCTTTGGAGGAGCCAAATGCTTGATTTTCATCTGGAAGAGGAATGTAAAAATAAAGGATATAAGATCATCTGCGGAGTGGATGAAGCCGGCAGAGGATGCTTATGCGGCCCTGTCTGCGCGGCGGCAGTGATTTTGCCGGAAGGCTGGAATCATCCCGATCTTAATGATTCAAAAAAACTCTCCCCAAAGCGCAGAGAAGCGTTGTATGATGCTATTTTGGAAAATGCGGTTTCTTATGGAATCGGATGGGGAAGCGTGGAAGAGATTGATTCTATCAATATTTTGAATGCAGCCATGCTTGCTATGCGGCGTGCGATTGATGAATTATCAGTGGTGCCCGATATCGCCTTGGTGGATGGAAATTGCGCAAGAGATTTCACCATTCCTGCGAAGACAGTGATCGGCGGTGATGGAATCTCTCCCTCGATTGCTGCGGCTTCTATTTTGGCAAAGGTTTCCAGAGATCGGCTTTGCATCGAGATGGATCGGGATTTTCCTCAATATGGAATTGCAGGCCATAAGGGATATTGCACCAAGGCACATCGAGAGGCCTTGCTGGAGCATGGGCCCGCTTCCATTCATCGAAAATCTTTCATGAAAAAAATATTGGGCGAATAAAATGAAGATCTATGGCTTAGGATTAAAAGGAGAGCAGGCTGCAAAGCGGTTTCTCAAAAAGAAGGGTTATAAGATTCTGGATGCGAATTATCAATGCCGTTTTGGCGAATTGGATCTTATAGCCAAGGATAAAGAATGCTTGGTGTTTTGCGAGGTTAAAACCCGCAGCGCAGGTGCGCTTGCGGCACCTCAGGAGAGTGTTACTCCGTCCAAGCAGAGAAAAATGATCAAAACGGCTTTGTTTTATCTGCAGCAAACCCAATTTGACGGTCCGTCTCGATTTGATGTGATTGCAATAAAAAAAGATGAAAAGGGTGTGCTTCAGATCGAGCATTTGGAGAATGTATTAACATGCTGAATTATTTTGCCGATCTACATTGCGATACCCTTTGGCGTTGCTATGAGCAACGCTGGGATTTATCTCACCCTGCATTGCAGGTAAAAGAGCATCATCCATATATGCATCTTCAAAACTACGGAATTTATATTCCGGATAGTGTGGGAGATTCTCTTGGGTATTTCAGGCAGGTATATGATCATGGAAGAATGCTTTTTGAGGCTCATTCTCAATATGTTCATTGCCGCAATGTAAAGCAAATAAATGAAGCTGTCGCAGAAGGGAAAACCCCTTATTTGATCAGTATTGAAGGGGGATGCCTTTTTACCGAAGATGATTCTTATAATCGCGCTGTCGCGAGAGAATTAAAGGAAAAGGGAATTGCTTTTATTTCTCTTTGCTATAATAAAGGAAATACCCTTGCAGGGGGGATTCTTTCGCCCGAAAAAGGATTGAGCGATGCGGGAAAAAAGGTCGCCTTATTGCTTCATGAATGGGGCTTTTCCATTGATATTTCCCATCTGAATCATCGATCGGCAGATGAGATGCTTGCATTGCTTCCCGATGGCGTGGTAGCTACCCACTCAAATTGCTTTTCCTTGGTGGATCATCCCCGTAATCTTACCGATGAGCAGATAAAATCAATCATCGCTAAGAACGGCTTGATCGGCTTGAATTTTTATCCGCCGTTTTTGAAAGGAAAGAAGGCAAGCGCGGCGGATGTCTTATCTCATCTCGAGCATCTTGAGAAATTAGGAGCGCAGGAGGTAATCGCTTTCGGAAGCGATTTTGATGGGATGGAATCCCATCCTTTCGATCTTTGCTCCACCGAAGACCTGCCGAGATTTTATGAAATGCTTTCGGCAAAGGTGGGGGAGCGGGCAAATAAATATTGCTTTGAAAATGTAATGCGTTATTTAGAGCATCATTTCAAATGAAAAAGAGCGTCTTGCAGACGCTCTTTATGCGGAAAGTTATTTTTCCTGATAGGTTTTGCAGAAGGTATCGGCGCTTTCGGTGCAGTTGGCGCAGTTACATACCTCAATTCTTTCGGCGGTGCATTTATTGTCCGTCGTATGATAGTAACAGTTATTTACCTTGCAATCGACACCTTGGTTGACAGAATGATTGGATTTCATTGTTCAACACTCCTTTCCGTCCATTAGTATGGATCGGGAAAATCAAAATATTACGAAAGGCGGAATTTTTTTGGCACTTTATGTTTTGGGTGATCCGCATCTATCCTTTTCCGTGGATAAACCCATGGATATCTTCGGCGCGCGCTGGAAAGATCACGCCGAAAAAATTAAAACAAATTGGAATAATACAATAGGAAAGGATGATACGGTTGTTTTAGCAGGAGATCTTTCTTGGGGAATTTCCCTTGAGGAAGCCAAGGAAGACCTTGCTTTTTTACATTCTCTTGCGGGCAAAAAGATTTTGCTGCGCGGGAATCATGACTATTGGTGGGAAACCCATGCCAAAATGCAGCGTTTTTTCGATGAAAACGGCTGGGATGATTTTTATATATTGCATAATACTTCGATTTTTGCAGAAGGCTTCTCTCTTTGCGGTACCCGTGGATGGGATGTGAGTGAAGGGGGAGAGCAAGATCAGAAGATTTTACGCAGAGAACAGCAACGATTGGAGCATTCTTTGAACGCGGCAAAAGAAGATACGGAAAAGATT
>JAZMZQ010000115.1:0-4679 GCA_045586045.1 Eubacteriales bacterium | reverse complement strand
TAGAATTCGCAGTAGCGGCTTCTGCTCTCAAACATTCCATTGAAGGCGACTATAACATGGTTACCGTTGCCGAAGTGGAAAAACTCGCCGGCGGCGACGGCTCCGGCCGAATTCAAAGATAAAGATAAAAAATGCAGGATCGATCGATCCTGCATTTTTTTAATAAACGGTATCCTATACATTCTTTGGCAAACCGCTCTCGATGCCCTCCAGATGGGCCGTTTCATCCATGGTGAGAACTTTGAGTTTCCCGTCTTCATAAGAGAAGGTACTGATTGAAGCGTTGCTTACAAAGGTGATCTCCTTCATTCGCTCTATCGGCAGCCCCGAAGCAATGGTGCAGACTGTGCGAAGCGCAAGGGCATGGGTGGCGATCAAAACCGTCTGATCCGGATGAAGGGCGGCGATTCTTGAAAGCTCACTCATCATCCGCGCTGAAACTTGCGCTACACTCTCTCCGCCTACGGTGCGGCTTTTGCCGATATCCGAAAGCCATAGGCCGTATTCTTCGGGATATTCCCGAAGCAGATCCTCAAATTTCTTGCCCTCCCATTCTCCGCCGTCGATCTCCCGAAGGGCCTTACTGTCGATAATGGGCAGGTTGTGATTTTTTGCTGTGGGTGCGGCGGTATCATGGGCCCGTTGCAGATCGCTGGAATAGATGGCATCAATGGGCGTATCTTTCAGATACTCTCCCAGCCGCGCCGCCTGTTCCCGCCCCAAAGAAGAAAGAGGCGTATTCAGATGAGCGGCATAAATCTTTTCCACATTCGCCTCGCTCTGCCCATGGCGCACCATCATAAACTTAGTCGGCATAATCTTATTCTCCCATCATGGTTTCCAGCAGAGAAACCGCAAATAGCTTATTCATCTCTCTGGTAGGATGGTTGATTTTATTGGAAAGCAGCTCGGTAATATCGGCGCCGCATTCATAAAGACGCTTCCACTTGGCATAGCAATCGCAGATGGCAACACCCTTTTCCTCGGCAACGGCCTTCGCGGCATCCATATAGGCATCCAAAACGCCTTCATTTTGCCTCTTCGCTGTGGCTTTTGCGATCTCAATATGGTTTTCCTCTTTGATATGGCAGCTCACCTGCGTACACATCATATTAGGCGTCATGAAAATAATCTCAATCCCCGCCTCTTTCAGCTGATCAAAAATTTTGCCCAGCGCATCGGTATAGTCCCCGATGCCGCTCATGCCCTTGCCGCAATCGTTCAAGCCAAAGCAGACCACGCAAAGATCCGGCTGATGGCGAATAATATCCCGCTCCAATCTGGCAAGGCCGTGGGATGCACGCACCCCGCTGATCCCTGCATTAATGATATTTACGGGGACAGTAGGAAAAATAACCGCCAGCAAATCTGCCAGATGCTTATGATAAGCGTTGGTCTTATCAAAGATGGTCTCCACATTGCCATCGATTTTATTATAAATTTCAAAGCAGCCCTGCGTTACACTATCGCCGATAAAGCCTAAGGTGATCCCCTCGCAGCCTGCATTATCCAAGGCCTTCGCCTTAATTTTTTCCATGATTTTCATTTTTTCGTTCCTCCTTACGATAATAGCTGGGGGCAAGCCCCGTCTTTTGGCAAAAAAAGTTGGTAAAATAGCCTGCATCTCCAAAGCCAAGCTCTTCGGCAATGGTTGCAACGGTCTTATCGGTTGCGCGCAACAGCTCTTTGGCGCGGGTCAGCTTCAGATCCGTAATATATTGGCAGGGCGGCCGCCCATAAGCCTCTTTGAATTTACGGGTAAAATGATCCTTACTGTAGCCGCAAAGGCCGGCTAAGGCACCAATCGAAAGACGCTCGCCAAGATGGCTATGGATATGCTCAATGGCCTTCCCCAGCCGATCGGGATTTTTGGGCGTAGGCGCACTCTTTTCGAAAAACAGCCCCAAAAGCTCCAAAAGAGCGCCTTTCTCAGAAAAACCCAAAAGGTCCTTGCTATCAATCAATCGCTGAAAAATAGCCTCTGCAAGCTCCCTTTGCTCCAGATGGACCACCCGCTCAAAATCGTATTGATCGGCAAGCATTCCTTTTCCGAGAAGAAGGCGGAAATGAAGATAATATTTATCCAGCGCCTCTTCCCCTGCCATGGAAAAATGCAGTTGGGAAAAGGCCGGAATCAAGATCATATCGCCCGCCTGCGCCCGATATCGATGCCCGTCAATCGTAAGGGAAAACCCGCCGTTTTTTATATAATAGAGCACATTAAAGCTCGGTTTCCAATCCCTGCTCCACCAATCATTGCCCAAAGCATCCTCCCACCAGCGGTCTCCGCCGATAAAGGATGCTACATGAATTTGCAAATCAAAATTAGAAAAAGAAGGGGGAAAAATCCGTTCCATCGGCCGATCCTCTCAAAGTTCTAAACTATATATAAAGTGTATCATAAATAAAATACAAGTCAAGAAATTATCGTTTTTTCTCAAATGTTGAGCGGATTTCACTATTGTAATTTATATATAATTCATTTAGATTATATTTATAAGTATAAATAAAGAGGAGTTCTCCGTATGCTTCAATCCGCCCATTATATAAAGGCTGATACCCCCTACTTAAAGGATCGCAACGGCCTTTCGCCCCTGTTCAGAAGAACCTTTACCCTGAAGAGCAAGCCCCAAAAAGCCATCTTGCATATGGCAGCTTTAGGCTACGGTTATTTCTATATCAACGGCAAAAAGGTAACAGAAGATCTCTTTTTAGCGCCGGTTTCTGATTATACCAAGACGATATGGTATACCTCCCACGATGTCTCACATCTTTTGCGAGAGGGAGAGAATGTCTTGGCCGCAGAGCTCGGCAACGGTTGGTATAATGAATATATCAAAAGCGCGTGGGACTATGATACTGCCCCTTGGCGGGATAATCCCAAGCTGATCCTCTCCTTAGAGGCGGATGGGGAAATTCTCTTAGAAAGCGATGCCCAATTCAAATATTCCCTTAATTCACCCGTTACTTATAATCAGCTTCGGTTGGGCGAGCATTATGATTCCCGCCTTTATCAGGAGGGATGGAATGATCTCGGCTTCGATGATCGCTGCTGGCAAAGCGCGATCCTTGATGAGGCGCCCCCTGCAGGAATTCTTCGCCCCTGCCTCTGCCAACCTATTCGTGAATCTAAAGAATTTGAGCCGATTTCTATCAAAAAGTGTGGAAATTACCGCTATACATATGATTTTGGCCAAAATATGTCGGGTTATTTGCGCATTAAGATCAATCAACCTGCAGGAGACAGAATCATTCTCCACTATACCGAAAACTGCGATAAAGAGGGAAATGTCTTTGTTTTAAGAAAAGAATTCGATAGCATGTACCCCTCTCGGCAGCATCGTGTCCAGAAAGATGAATTCATCTGCTGCGGCAAAGAATTCATCTGGCAGCCCAAATTCACCTATCATGGCTTTCGCTATGTGGAAATTGAAGGCTTGAGAGAGCCCTGCGAAGCAACGGCAATCTTTGTCCATCAAGATATCAAGCAGCGCACCTCCTTCCATTGCTCGGAAGATTCCCTCAACCGCCTTTTCCAATGCGGCGTCAATGCCACCTATTCCAATCTTTTCTATATGCCTACCGATTGTCCCACCCGCGAAAAGCTGGGCTGGTGCAACGATGCTCAATCCTCCTGCGAGCAGTTTCTGACTGATTTCGAGGCCGCTCCGCTTTTGGAAAAATGGCTGCAGGATATTTATGATGCCATGAGGGAGGATGGAATGTTACCCGGCATTGTCCCCTCCTCCGGCTGGGGCTATGAGTGGGGCAACGGCCCGGTCTCGGAAGGAATCCTTTATGAAATTCCTTATCGAATTTGGCTTCACACCGGCAATGAGAAACCTCTGGTTCAAAGCATCCCCTATTTTAAGCGGCATCTTGCCTTTTTGGATTCCAAGGAAGAGGACGGGGAGATCCGCTATGGCCTCGACGATTGGGCGGCTCTTTTCAAACCCAAGGTGAATGCGCCTTTCATCAACGGCGCATTGCAGATTAAATTCTGGCGCATCTATCTGAAAGCCTTGCAGCTGGCAAGAAAAGAAACCAAGGAAGCCGAAGAAAAACTCGCCTTTCTGGCCGGCCGCTTTAAGAGCAAATATCTGGATGAGAACGGTCGCTGCAAAATCCATCGGCAGACCTCTGTGGCCATGATGCTGGATTTGGGCCTTTACGAAGAAATGAAGACCCTTAAAGATCAGCTGGCAGAGGTGGTGGAGGAAAACGGATTCCATCACGATTGCGGAATGGTGGGCCTGCCCTTCCTTTATCGGGCGCTGAATCTTTGCGGCATGCAGGAAAGCGCTTATCGGATTCTTACCGCCAAAGGAAAGCCCTCCTATATCGGATGGCTGCAGGATGGGGCTACCACCCTCTATGAATATTGGGATTGTACCCATTCCAAGAATCATCATATGTATTCCGATTTCATGAGCTGGATGATTAAGACCATTTTGGGCCTTACCGATACCTTTGAGCAGATCACCATTGATCCCTTCTTTATCAGTGAACTGAGCTTTGCGGAAGGGCATCTGGATCACGTGGCGCTTCGTTGGGAGCGTAAGGGCGGAGAAATTGCGCTCTCCATCACCATCGGGGATGGAATCCCCGCCATCTATCAAGGCAAACCCCTTGCAAAAGGAACCCATAAATTTATAATAAAGGAGAAAAACCAATGAAAA
>JAZMZQ010000114.1:0-4723 GCA_045586045.1 Eubacteriales bacterium | reverse complement strand
GGGGATAGGAAAAAATGTTTGAAACCTCCAAATCGAGCCGTAACCAAAGGTTACGGGATACCCGAAGGCGTATGTGATACGCCGAGTGGCTCGATTTGGAGGTAGCAAAAG
This sequence comes from Eubacteriales bacterium, assembly GCA_045586045.1. Lineage (GTDB taxonomy): Bacteria > Bacillota > Clostridia > Oscillospirales > QAKW01 > QAKW01. The sequence continues at coordinate 4,612 of JAZMZQ010000114.1, read as the reverse complement.
GCACTGATAAAAAGAAAAAATATTGCTATGCAGCAATATTTTTTCTTCCTCTTTCACTTATGGGCGAAGAAATTCGGTTTAGTGCCTGTGTTTTTCTTGCCTTTTGCGGTTCAGACTTTTTTTACAGCCCTTTTCTTTATTTCAGTTCATCTACATAATGGGCGCGCTCGCCGCCGATGAATTTGGGGCGGGTGCGGGCGGCAAGAAGCAGGGCGGAGCCCACATGGTCCAAGGATAAGCGGACGGGGACCGCTACCTCCCGAAGGTGCATTCCGATCAGGGTGCCGCCGATATCCATGCCGGCTTCGGCCTTGATATGCTCAACTGCGGCAGGCCGCTCCAGATGCTTCCATGCGGCGGTAGCGAAAGAGCCTCCCGCCTTGGGGAAGGGCTGCGCGTTGACAATCTCATAGCCACGCTCTTTGGCAACTGCTTCTTCTAAGATCAGCGCCCGATTGAGATGCTCGCAGCATTGGGCGGCAAGGGCGATGCCTTTATCAAGGCAAATTTCTTGGATGGCGCAGAAGACCTGCTCGCCGATCTCCTCGGCAGAATGGGTGCCGATTTTCTCTCCTAAAATTTCGCTGGAGGAGCAGCCGACCACCAAAAGATCGCCTGCTTGCAGCTTTGCTGCCTCAATCAGCTGGAGGGTGGCGTTTTTTGCGTCTTGGATCAATGTTGTACTCATAAAAATCATCCTTTCATATGATATAGGGAATGGGGGTATTATGATGGAAATTTCCTTTGAATGTCTGAAGGAGAAGGAGGTCATTGTCGCATGCTCCGGCAAAAAGCTGGGTTACCCGAAGGATCTCCTTTTCGATTGCGCCTGCGGCAAGCTGGAGGCGCTGGTCCTCTGCGGCAAAGGGCTTTCGCTCTTTGGTAAGAAAGAGCGCCGTATTCCTTGGTGCGAGGTGGAGCGAATCGGAGAGGATGTCATCTGGGTCTGCAAAGACGTGGACGACCGTTGCTGTTAAATATTATAATCGCACTTTTCAGAAAAAGCAATGGGGAAATGCTTGCCTTTTTTCTGCGGTCATGCTAAAATGGATTAAAATTTAATCGGAGGATGAAAACATGAAATATGATATAGCCGCCTATGTATGGCCTTCTTATACAGGGGACGAACCGAGAGCCAGAATCTTTTGGGAAGAAGGCTATGGCGAATGGCAGACTGTGAAGAAAATGCAGCCGAAATTTGAGGGGCATCTTTGGCCGCGCAAGCCTTTATGGGGATATGTCAATGAGGCAGATCCTTATGTAATGGAGATGGAGATTGAGGCGGCGGTCAGCCATGGGGTGAATGTTTTTATCTATGATTGGTATTGGTTTGATGGTCAGCCCTTTTTGGAGCAATGCCTTGATAACGGCTTTTTGAAAGCGCGCAACAATCATAAAATGAAATTCTATCTGATGTGGGCCAATCATACGGCCAATACCATGTGGGATAAGAGAACTGCAGATCTTCGCATCCCCGTCTGGGATGGAGCGGTGGATCGTAAGACCTTTGATTTCATTGTGGAGCGCACCATCCAAAAATATTTCTCTCATCCTTGCTATTATAAAATCGATGGAAAACCCGTCTATATGCTTTTTGATATCCCGAATTTTGTCCGCGGGCTCGGGGGCATGGAAAATGCCAAGAAAGCGCTGGCTTATTTCAGGGAAAAGACCGTTGAAGCAGGATTCCCCGGTCTGGAACTGCAGGTTTGCATAAAGGGAAGCCGAAAGATGGATGTGATGATGGAAGAGGGGCTGACGGTTACGGAGGCCATCAACCAGCTGGGCTTTGATAGCGGCTCTTTTTACCAATATCGGGATCTTGTCGCCACCAATCGGGCCTATCCGGAGCTTTTAGAGGATGCCCTGAAGGAAGGGGAAAGAATCGAGAATACGCTCAATTTCAAGGCGTATCCGCATGTTTCGGTGGGCTGGGATTCCAACCCGCGGTATAATCAATTTCACGACGATGTCTGCTTTGATAATACACCGGAGAATGTGCAAAAAGCATTTGAAATTGCTAAAAAATACATTGATGATCATCCCGAACTTCCTGCACCGCTGATTACGGTGAATTCATGGAATGAATGGACCGAGACCAGTTATCTTCAGCCCGATGATCTTTATGGCTATGGATATCTGGAAGCGATCAAAAAAGTATTTTTAGAAAAAGAATAAAATAGAAGAGCCGCCCTCTTGGGCGGCTCTTCTATTTTATATATCCATAATTACAGGGATAATCATCGGTGCGCGCTTGGTCTTGGAGGAGATATAACCGCCAAGGGCATCCCGCACATCGCTTTTCAGCGAGGCCCAATCCAAATTTCCTTTTGCAAGGCTCTTTTTGAGGGCTGTCTCTGCCACAAAGCGGGCCTCTTCCATCAGATCTTCATTTTCCCGCACATAGATGAAGCCGCGGGTGATGATATCGGGGCCGCTTACAATCTCTTTGGTCAGCTTATTGACTGCGGCAACCGCCAGAATAATGCCTTCCTGAGAGAGGATGCGGCGATCCCGCAATACAATGTTGCCTACATCGCCAACGCCGATTCCGTCTACCATGACAGCCCCTGCCTGGACAGAGCCGGTGATTTTGGCATGATCCCGATCCAACTCCAGCACACTGCCGTTTTCGCCCATAATGATCTGCTCTTCGCTCATGCCGGCCTCTTGGGCCAACTGGGCATGGGCGGAAAGATGATGAAATTCGCCGTGGACCGGCATAAAGAATTTAGGCTTCACCAGCCCCAAGATCAGCTTCAGCTCTTCTTGGCAAGCATGGCCCGAGACATGGACATCCGCCATCTTATTATCGACAACCGTTGCACCCAGCTTTTCCAGCTCGTTGACCACTCTGCCCACCAGCCGCTCGTTGCCGGGGATGGGGGAGGCGGAGATAATAATCAAATCATTCTGGCTGACCGAGACGGTCCGATGATCGGAAAACGCCATCCGATAAAGGGCGCTCATGGGCTCGCCTTGAGAGCCGGTGGTAATGAGGGTAACGCGGTTGTGGGGATATTTGGAGACCTGCTCCAAGGGGATCAGCGTCCCTTTAGGCATCTTCAGATAGCCCAATTCCTGCGCCACAGCGATGACACTTTCCATCGAGCGGCCGGAAGCGGCCACCTTTCTGCCATGCTTTACCGAGGCGTCCACAATCTGCTGCACCCGATGGACATTGGAGGCAAAGGAGGCCACAATGACCCGCCGATCGCCTGCGCTCTCGAAAATTTGCAGCAGCGCTTTTCCTACTTTCTTTTCAGAAGAGGCCATGCCCGGTCGGCCGGCATTGGTAGAATCAGCCATCAGCAGCAAGACGCCCTCTTTACCAAGCTCGCCGAAGCGGGCAAGGTCGATGGGTCGGCCGTGGATGGGGGTGGTATCAATTTTGAAATCGCCGGTATGGAGAATGATTCCAACAGGCGTTGTAATCGCAAAGCCTGCCGCATCGGGGATGGAATGGTTTACCTTGATGAATTCCACCTTGAAGCAGCCACGGGTGATAATCGTCCCCGGAGCGGTCTCATGCAGCTGGGCGGTCTTATCCATGCGATGCTCTGCCAGCTTGCGGCGCACAAGGCCGAGAGTCAGCTTATTGCCGAAGATCGGCACATTGAATTCCTTTAATACATAAGGCAGCGCGCCGATATGATCCTCATGGCCGTGGGTTAAGAAGATGCCGCGGATCTTTTGCATATTTTTTCTTAGATATGAGATATCGGGGATGACCAAATCAACCCCCAGCATATCGCTCCCCGGAAAGGCAAGGCCGCAATCCACAATGATAATATCCTCTTCATATTCGAAGACGGTCATATTCTTGCCGATCTCATCAAGGCCGCCCAAAGGAATAATCTTCAATTTGCTCAAAGGCTTCTTAGGCGCCCGCTTAGGGGATGAGGCTTTGGAAGAAGCCGCCTTTTGAGAAGTGGCCTTGGGGGCAGAGCGCTTTGCAGCCGGTTGAGAGGCCGCCTTTTTCTCTTTGGTCTCTGCGGGCTTTTTGGGGGCGGCCGCTTTCTTTTTGGGGCCGCTTGTACTTTTGCGGGCAGGGGGTGCGCTCTTTCGGCGGGGCGCAGGCCTGCTCTCGGCGCTGCCGCGCTTTCCGTCTGCCGCTTGGAGCAGATCATTGCTGGAAAGCAGCTCTTCTAAGGTGAGCCCTCTTTCGGCGGGGCGCTTGAATTTTTCTTTCCGCACAGCGGTGCGGTTGATGGTTTCTTTTTTCGTTTTTTCCATTGAAACTCCTTTATGAAATTTGATAAGTATTTGACAACATGATAACAACCCCCTTAAAAAGGGGGAATAATAGAAGCTTTCCACGGCGGTCCGAAAGCCTCGTTTTTAATTGAGGCAAAATGCTTTTTGCCTCATCCGTTCCGTACAATGTACTCTATTATACTCTATTATAGGTAAAATTACAAGTTTTTATTCAAAGCACCGTGCGGCGCCTCTGCGATACTCCTCTCCTGCGGGGAGGGGTTGCTTGCTCCAGCTGTTCCAAAGATCGGTGGCAAGGCGCTCCTTTTGGAAAAAGGCGGGGGCAATTTGCTCACATTCCTTTCCGCTGCCTGCAATGGGAAGGAGGGGCTTTGCTTCTCTCAGCAAGGCCCGC
>JAZMZQ010000113.1:0-6709 GCA_045586045.1 Eubacteriales bacterium | reverse complement strand
GTTGGTTTCTTTTTCTATCTTTATGTTCATTAGCTCAAATGCACAGGAACGAGCGCCAACCATATACAATAAATTATAGATCTGCTGGCTATCTTTGAGATATACGACATAATTCGAGCGGCGAACAACCATCTTGCAAGGAATATCCCATTTATTCAATTCAGATAAAGTAGATTTAGCCAAGGAATAATAAGGCGTAACCAATTCGAAATGATAGCCGCTTTGGGGAGCGCTGAAATATCCACCACTCAGTACTGCACCTCTAAGAAAGGCGGAAAATTGCTTTTTCTTTTGAATAAACAATGGATTGATTGTAAGTGGCTCCATAGTAATGGATAATGCGCGATAAAGTTTTTCTAAAGAAGCGCCATCCATAGTGGCAATATATGCATTCATTGTCTCTTCCATAGAAAAGAACGTGCCGGGAATTTCACTGCAATGGCTTTGAAGGCGGTTAATTACTAATACATTTTCAGTAGCGATTTTAAGCTTATCAGGCTCCAATGATTGCCCAAAAAGGACCATGCCGTAAAACTCAGCAAGACGGCAGGCGGCATCCTTTTCTTCAATTTTGCAGATTTCTTCTTTAACCTCGAAACTAAAAGACATTCCACCCGCCTCCTCTCTTATTTTTCAATATCGCGGTGAATAGTAGTAACATTGTACCCAAGCTCCTCAATAACCTCGCTGAGCTTACGGGCAAAGGATACGCTTCTATGCTGCCCTCCGGTGCAGCCAAAAGCAATATTGATACTGCTTCTGCCTTCACTTGAAAACAGCGGTAAGGTATAGCAAACATAATCCTTTAGCCTATCAAATAATTCACGGGACTCTTCCCATTGGAATACATAATCATATACCGCATCATCAAGGCCTGTAAGAGGCCGAAGATCGGCTAAATAATAGGGATTGGGAAGGCAACGCACATCAAAAAGCATGTCCGCATCTGATTGAGGCCCATGCTTAAAGCCAAAGGACATGATTGTTACAGACATATTATGATTCATGCCGCTGAATTTTTTTGAGATAAGCTCTCGAAGAGTTTTGACCGTAGAGAGCGAAGTATCGACAACAATATCCGCCTCTTCCTTGGCTCGTTGAAGAATTTTTCGTTCCGCTTGAATAGCAGCAGAGATACTGCCACCTACTGCCGCTTCCAAAGGATGGCGGCGTCGCGTTTCTTTATATCTTCGCTTTAATACATCGTCGGAAGCATCTAAGAAAAGCATCCGGTAGCTTAATCCGCGTTCTTTTAATGTATGTAACTCCCCATAAAGGGTTTCAAAAAGTTCCCCGATTCTGCAATCCACCACAATGCAAAGACGAGTGAAATTTGCGCCGGGGCCGCGGCAGATTTCAATAAATTTGGTAATCAATGAAGGCGGAATATTATCGGCGCAGTTATATCCCAAATCTTCAAATACCTCAATGGCACGAGATTTTCCTGCACCGCTCATCCCTGTAATTATAATCGTTTGTGGAAGTTTATTCTGCTCCAAGCTCTCTTACCTCACATTCAAGTTGTACACCAAATTGCCGCTTAACTTCCTGCTGAACATAGCAAATCAAATCTTTTACATCATTGCAGCTCGCACCGCCGGTATTAATAATAAATCCGCAATGTTTTTCACTCACCTGCGCTCCACCAATGGATAATCCGCGAAGCCCTGCATCTTGAATCAATTTCCCTGCAAAATAGCCCTCCGGTCTCTTAAATGTGCTTCCGGCACTGGGATATTCCAAGGGTTGCTTTTCTTTGCGGCGATTTTGCAAATCTTCAATTGTCGCCATGATTTCATCTTTATTACCCGGCTGCAGCTGTAAGCGTGTTTCGATAATCAAATAATCAGGATGATCCGTAAAAAAACTGTGCCGGTATCCGAAAAGATGCTGATCCTCTTTCAAAACATGGGGATTTCCATCGGAATCCAAATAGCGGGTTTCAATCACAATTTGGTCCATCGAACCACCATAGGCGCCGGCATTCATAAAGATGGCGCCACCCATGGAGCCGGGGATTCCATAAGCAAATTCCATTCCGGTTAGGCTCATTTTTGATGTAAAGGAAGAAGCCTTTACAAGCCTAACACCCGCGCCAACAGTTAATACATGATTTTGATCAATCTGCAAATTACTGAGGCGCTCTGTTTTAAGGATCCAATTTCTGCAGCCATCATCACTGCATAGAATATTAGAGCCATTGCCAAGAAAAATCAGCTTTTCCCCTTGCTTCTTAGCAAAGCGAATCAAAGCGGAACATTGTTCTTCAGAAGCGGGATATACTACCATATCCGCTTTTCCGCCGATCTTAAAAGAAGATAACTCGGCAAGAGTAAGATCCGTGCGGTATTCGATTTGATTTTCAATTAAAAAATCTTCTAATACTTTCATTATTACCTCATCTAAAAATCGAACAAACTCATTTGTGCGCTGACGGGAATATCACCAAAGACGCCTTCGCGATTCAATAGTTCTTGCACAGTGGTGGAGATTCCTGCTCTCACACGGAACTCTTCTTGAGAAAGGATATCCCCTTCATCACGCGCTTTTACAATATTAATCGCTGCGTTCTCCCCAACACCGCTTAATACGCTGAAGGGCATCCGAATCCCCTCTTCCTCGATGGAGAAAGCAGTGGCCTTGGATTTATAGAGATCGACCGGCAGAAAGCGAACGCCTCTTGCCATCGCTTCAACTACCACTTGATAAGTATTGATGGTTTCATCATCCTTAGCGGTCTTGGCCTTACCCAAATTCTCAAGATTGCGAATCACCGAACGTACATGATCAATTCCCTTTGCTACATCCACAGCGTTAAACCCTTCCGGACGCACAGTAAAGGTTGCACAATAGAATTCAGTTGGATAATGAATCTTATAATAACCCAACCGCATTGCGCCCATTACATAAGCAGCTGCATGAGCTTTGGGGAACATATACTTAATCTTAAGGCAGCTATCAAGATACCAATCGGGCAAATCATGGCTTTTCATTGCTTCGATCATTTCATCGGTCAATTGCTTTTTGGCTTTTCCTTTTCGCACAATCTCCATGATCTTAAACGCCATGCTCGGCTCAAGGCCTTTATGGATAAGATAAACCATGATATTATCGCGGGTGCCGATTACATCCTTAATCTCACATTTTCCCTCTCGTATCAAATCCTGCGCATTTCCAATCCAAACATCCGTTCCATGGGAAAGGCCCGAGATCTGCAAAAGCTCCGAGAAATTTTTGGGTTTTGCTTCCATCAGCATCTGACGAACAAATTTCGTGCCCATCTCAGGGAGCGCAAGCGTCCCTGTCTCGCAATCGATCTCTTCCGGAGTAACCTTCAAAGCAGCAGTGCTGGTAAGAAGGCTATAGACTTCAGGATCGTTCATAGGAATGTCTGCAAACTTAAGCGGAGTCAGATCCTCCAGATGCTTAAGAAGAGTCGGCACATCATGGCCGAGAATATCCAGCTTCAAAATCGTATCGTGAAGAGAATGGAAATCAAAGTGAGTTGTCAGAATATCCGAATTTTGATCATCCGCAGGATGCTGAATCGGGCAAAAATCATATACACTATATTGCTTTGGAATTACAACCATACCCGCAGGGTGCTGCCCTGTAGTACGTTTTATTCCCACACATCCATCAACCAGTCGCTGCTCTTCAGCCTTATTAAGCTTCATTTCTTTGCTTTCAAGATACTTTTTAACATATCCATAGGCCGTCTTATCAGCAAGTGTACCAATTGTACCGGCTTTGAATACATACCCTTCTCCAAAAAGCTCTTCAACATATTTATGAGCAGTAGTCTGATATTCGCCCGAGAAATTAAGGTCAATATCAGGCACTTTATCTCCCTTGAACCCTAAGAAGGTTTCAAACGGGATATCATGCCCATCTGTCTTCATAAGAGTGCCGCATTGAGGGCAATTCTTATCGGGGAGGTCAAATCCGGAGCCCACCGATCCGTCTTCAAAGAATTCACTATGCTTACAATTGGGGCAGACATAGTGAGGTGCAAGAGGATTAACCTCCGAGATTCCGACCATGGTTGCCGCAAAAGAAGAGCCGACAGAGCCACGAGAACCTACGGAATAGCCCGCCTCATTGGATTTCTTGACCAATTTTTGAGAGATCATATACATGACTGCATATCCATTACCGATAATAGAATCCAATTCTCTGGAAAGCCGCTTTTCTACAATTTCCGGCAAAGGATCTCCATAAATGCGATGAGCGGTATCCCAAGCAATGGTACGCAGCTCCTCTTCTGCGCCTTCCATTTCAGGCGCTCTCATCCCTTCGGGAATAGGGATTAACTCTTCAACTTGATCGGCAATTTTTTGCGTATTTTCCACTACGATTTCATGCGCCTGCTGATAGGGCAAATAATCAAATTCAGCAAGCATTTCTTCAGTTGTGCGGAAAAATAGAGGCGCTTGATGATCCGCATCCGTAAATCCGTTTCCGGCCATTAGAATACGGCGGAATACCTCGTCCTTCGCATCAAGGAAATGCGCGTCGCACGTAGCCACAACCGCCTTATTCAGCAATTCACCGAGGCGGATAATTTGCTTATTAAAAGCAATCAAATCCTCTTCGCTCTTTGCAAGGCCACTGCGGATCATATATTCATTATTACCAAGGGGCTGTATTTCAAGATAATCATAGAAGGAGGCAATTTTTAATTGCTCCTCCTCGCTTTTTCCCTCAACTACAGAGCGGAAAAGTTCACCGGCCTCGCAGGCACTTCCAATGATCAACCCTTCTCTTAAGCGCTCAATTTCCGAGCGATACATTAAGGGTCTTCTGTAAAAATGCTTAATGCTGGAAAGGGTGATCAACTCATAAAGATTACGAAGACCCACCATATTTTTCACTAAAAGTATGATATGGTAACGTTGGGTTGTCTTTGCGCGATAGCTCTCCTTAGGATCAAAACCTTCCACAGTGTCATCGACCAAATAGCCTTCAACGCCGTAAATCATCTTAATTCCGCATTCTTTGGCCGCGGAGCAGGCGCTGGGATAATTTTGAAGATTACCATGGTCTGTAATGGCAATCGCCTTATGGCCCCACATTGCGGCCCGTTTAACATAGGCATCAATGGTGCTAACTGCATCCATGGAGGACATATTGGTATGCAAATGAAGCTCTACCCTCTTATCATCGGCATGATCCTGACGAACCACATACTTTGCTTCAAAAATGCATTTTGCGTTTATGACATAGTCTTCCTCATATTTATCATACATCGGCTGGCCGGAAGCGCCGATGGCTTTTCCGGATTTCAGTTTACCGGAGAGTTCATCTGCCTTCTCTTGAGGGACCATGAATTTCAAAATAATGGAACCGGTATAGTCCGTGATATATACAGAAAAACGGACATTCTTTTGATCCCATGTAGGCCTGCTATCACATTTGAAGATATTCCCCATTACCGATACAGAGCCATTCACTTGTGCCACATTATCAAGAGAATAAAAATTTCTCGCTACACGATCACCGTAAATGATATGATCAGTAAGCTTAAAAGGAATCTTCGGCATCTCAGTAACGACGGGAGCAGGGCGCTTCCATTCTCTTTTGACCGGTTCTTTTACGGGGGGCTGCTCTACTTTTGGGGGCGGAGGAAGTTCCTCCACTTCCGGCTCCGGAATTTCTTGGAGGTTATTTTGATTTACTGTGGTTGATCCGGAAAATTCAAGATGAATTCTCCCATCAAACCATTCGTTCAATATTGTTTTTATGGTAGCAGGAACGCCTAAGGCTTCCATGATATCCAAGCCACCATATTGAAGATTAACCGTTACTGTATCATTATTATAAGTTACCGTTGAATCATTTAAGAAACCGTTTACTCCGCCATTTTTTCGCTTTGCCGCATCAATAATATCGCACCATTTATCTTCATCAAAAGATATACCCGAAAATTGCGGGATAATTTCAACAGTATGTAACTGATAAGCCTCGATAATTCGATTTTCAATTTTTTCAATTGCCTTATATGGCAAATAACGCGGAAAAGCAACGAGCGCTTTGATCGCCCGATGCTCTTGATTTGCTTCAACCTTTACAGCTGCCGCTCCCTCCAAGAGAGCGCGCTCTTCATCGGTAAAAGCGCAACGTTTGAAAAATGAAAGAAAATCTTTATTGGCCATTTGCTACTTCCTTTGTCATTTTATTAATCTCATCCATCAGAGCGTCAAAAAGTTGCTCTTCAGAAACTTTTTTAATAATTTCACCTTTTTTGAAAATTAAACCTTCGCCATTGCCGCCTGCAATGCCGATATCTGCTTCTCTTGCCTCGCCCGGCCCGTTTACCGCGCAACCCATTACCGCCACTTTAAGGCCGCTTCGATTTTTTCGCAAAGCTTCTTCAACGCGCTCGGCAATTTCAATTACGGGAATCTTTGTCCTTCCGCAGGTGGGGCAGGAAATTAATTGGCAGGCGCCATCTAAAAGATCAAGGGCCCTTAATATCTGATATCCTGCAGCAATCTCCTCGATGGGATCGGCCGTAAGGGATACACGCAATGTTGCGCCGATGCCATCCGCTAAAAGGCTACCGAAGTCGGATCGTAGCCATGTCGTTCTGTGAGCCAAGGAGTTGAATTACTAAGTTGTCTTCCTAAGACCGCTTGGCCTCCGACTTGGATCGGCCGTAAGGGATACACGCAATGTTGCGCCGATGCCATCCGCTAAAAGGCTACCG
>JAZMZQ010000112.1:0-6000 GCA_045586045.1 Eubacteriales bacterium | reverse complement strand
GCCTAATGTTTCTCTATAAATAAAAAATGATTGAGAAAATTTATGTAATTTGTTATAACATCAGCATCTAAACTTTCGATAAAAATGCAACTCCTAAACCCAATGTACATATTGCTATTCCAAGGAAAACAATTGCTTTAGCACAAAAATCAAAAGCTCCGATGCAATTCTCATCGTTGTCTAAATATGAAATGCGCGGAAATGCTTTGAGATAAACTACCCAAGAATTATTTGGTATTTTATGTGGCTTATGTGTAAGTGGTGTATTGGTATGATGGTGTTCTTCTGCTATGATTGGTGGATGGCAATCGTTCATAAAGCTGCAGGAAAAGGTCATGTTTGGCAATCAAAAAGATGGTTTTCTAACAGAAGAAAAATTTATTTTTGTCATGATTGTGGAAATAATTTTAGAGCATAAGAAAACCACTCAGTTTTCAGGCATTTTTAATTCGTGCCACTAAGTTCAAAACACCCAAAAATCCCGAATGCGTAAGCGTTCGGGATTTTACTTTTTCACTATTCACTCTTCACTAAATTTACATTCTGGATTTTTGGAAGTAATAAGTAATAGGTAAGAGGTAATAAGTAATAAGTAATAAGTATTGCTCCTTTACCGCATTTATGCTATAATAATCCAAAATAATAATATCGAAAAAGTTTTTATTAAGATACATGGAGGATATCATATGGCTAAATTGCAATGTACGCTGAACGGAGATTTTTCACATTGGCTTCAAAAAATTGAAGCGGGAATATTAAACGGAAGCATTTCTGCTTCTCTTGAAGAGTCCAGCGATTTTCAGAGCGGTGATGCCAGATGCAGTGTTCGCGTATTTGAACGCTATAGCTACGCAGGCGGAAATCGCGTCAGCATGAGCATAACACTCTTTCAAAATGGTGATAGTCCGATTTACCTTTCTGCAATAACAGCCGGAGGAAGCCAAGCGGTTTTCTTCAAATTGAACACTTGGGGCGAAAATGCATTTCTTGATAAATTAAAGGAACTTCTATAAAAACAAATGGTATGAATAAATCCCCTTAGGGCAAGAGATTGGCCCTAAGGGGATTTATATGTTGATAACCTAATTTTTAACGATAGATGATAGACTCTGCATAGCGAGTTGCAATAACACCCTCAGGCTCACCGGTCTTCTTGGACTCAGTGAGGATATGCTCGATGGTATTATAAATGTTATCTACCTTCTCAAGAACAACCTCTTTGTTGTAGGGGCCGTCTACCTCAGCAGCAGCATTGATAACACCACCACCATTGATGACAAAATCAGGAGCGTAGAAGATGCCGCGTGCCTTCAGTGCAAGGCCGGAAGCATCATCCAGAATCTGATTGTTGGCACCACCGGCAACAGCCTTGCAGCGCAGGGTGGGGATGGTATTGGGGTTCAGAATAGCGCCCATGGCATTGGGGGAGAAGATATCACATTCCTGAGCCATAATGTCTTTGGTATCCACAACCTTAGCGCCAAATTCTGCCTGCGCTTTCGCCAGCATTTCCTTATTGCTCCGATTGGCAACAATCAACTTTGCGCCACTATCATGAAGCAGACGGCAAAGATCATAACCAACTTTACCAAGACCCTGCACGGCGATGGTAAGGCCATCCAGATTATCGCTGCCTAAAGCAACCTTAGCAGTGGCTTTGATACCTTGCCATACACCTCTTGCAGTGAAGGGGGAGGGATCGCCGCTATTCATGGGCAGGCCGCAAAGATGCTTGGTCTTGCGCAGCATTACCATAGCATCATCGCAGGTGGTATTTACATCCTCGGCGGTGATATATTGGCCACCCAAATTCTCTACTGCCTCTGCAAAGGCTTCAAACATTGCCTCGGTCTTTTGAGAAGGATCAGCAATGATTACACCCTTACCGCCGCCATGGGGCAAGCCTGCGACGGCATTTTTATGGGACATACCGCGAGAGAGACGCAATACATCGAAAAGAGCTGCGTCATAAGATTCATAAGGGAAAAGGCGGCAACCGCCGATGGCGGGGCCAAGGTTGGTGTTGTGGACAGCGATAATTGCCTTAAGACCGGCTTTTTCGTTGTTGACAAAGAGCACCTTTTCATGGCGATAGTTGGTCATTTCTGTCATTGCATTCATAGTATTTACCTCCAAAATATTCTTGCCTCGACGGGCATAATTTATAATTATTTGTATTCTTTGCCGAGAGTCAGCGCTTTGACATTTAATTCAACCAGCGCTGCCTTTGCGGGCGGGACTAATTTTTTTACAACCTCTTCAGTGCCGTCAAAGGAAAGCTGAGAATTGTTTTCCAAGAGATGGCCGATCATAATCATATTGGCCAGTGTTGCAATTCCTTCGCTTTTAGCGATCTGAGTGGCGGGGATATAAAAAACTTCTACATCATCACGAGCTACCTTTTCATCAATGAGGGCGCTGTCTACATAAATCTGCCCACCGGGCACCACAGTATCGACATATTTTTGCAGGGAAGGAAGATTCATGGCGATCAGGACATCCGGTTGGGTAATGATCGGGCTGCCGACAGGGCTATCGGAGAGAATTACATTGCAGTTTGCAGTGCCGCCGCGCATTTCAGGACCATAGGAAGGCAACCAAGAAACTTGCAATTCCTCTGTTAGGCCTTTGTATGCCAAAAATTTGCCGGCAAATAAGATTCCCTGGCCGCCGAAGCCGGCAATCAGAATTTGAGTTGTCTTCATTTTTGCTCAGCCTCCTTTGCGGCAGTTCTATCCTTATAAACGCCGATAGGATAATAGGGGAGCATATCGCTTTCTACCCATTCCAGCGCTTTTTGAGGCGTCATACCCCAGTTTGTGGGGCAAGCGGAGACAACCTCTACAAGGGAGAAGCCTTTGCCATCGATTTGGTTTTGGAAGGCCTTTTTGATGGCTTTCTTTGCTTGGTTAATGTTTTTTACATTGTTTGCAGCAACACGTGCAATAAATTCCGGACCGTCAAGGGTGGAAAGCATTTCCGAGACCTTGATGGGCCATCCGCAATGGTTTACATCACGACCATAGGGAGAGGTCTGCGTTACCTGACCGGGAAGGCTGGTAGGAGCCATCTGACCGCCGGTCATGCCATAGATTGCATTGTTGACAAAGATAACGGTAATGTTCTCGTTACGTGCCGCAGCGTGAACGGTCTCGGCCATACCAATAGAGGCAAGATCACCATCCCCTTGATAGGTAAAGACAATATTTTCCGGCCGAGAGCGCTTAATACCGGTTGCCACAGCGGGTGCTCTGCCGTGGGCAGCCTCAATCATATCGCATGTAAAATAATCATATGCCATTACTGCGCAGCCCACAGGGGCTACACCGATGGCTTTTCCTTCGATTCCCAGCTCATCCATTACTTCCGCAACTAAGCGGTGAATAATGCCATGGGGGCAACCGGGGCAATAGTGCAGAGGAATGTCTGCCAAAGCGTTGGGTTTCTTAAATACGACTGCCATGATCAGAACACTCCTTTCTGAGCATTGCGAATGCTCTCTAAAATTTCATCGGGCTCGGGGATCATACCGCCGCAACGGTTGCAAAGGCCAACCGGTTTTTTGGATTGGGTATACAAGCGGATATCTTCAATCATCTGACCCATATTCAGCTCTACAGAGATGAAGCCCTTAACCTTAGCGGCAGCAGCCAGTAAAGCATCTTTGGGGAAAGGCCATAGGGTAATGGGGCGAATAAGGCCAACCTTAATGCCTTCTTTACGGGCAGCTACAACCGCGTTTTTAGCTACACGGGCTGCGATGCCAAAGGCGACTACACATAATTCGGCATCTTCCATCATGTATTCTTCCCACATTGCTTCCCGCTCTTCAATCAGCTTATAGCGCTCATAGCGCTCAATGTTTTTCATTTCAAGCTCATCCGGCTTCAGATACAAGGAATTTACAATATTATGGGCTCTTTCGCAGTTGGTTCCGGTCAGCGCCCAAGGCTTATCGTAATTTTCAATCTCTGCATCCTCAAAGGTGATGGGCTCCATCATTTGGCCGATTGTCCCATCTGCCAAGATCATGGAGGTCATCAGATATTTATCTGCCAGATTAAAGCCTTTAATGGTGAGGCTTGCCATTTCCTGCACGGAAGCGGGCGCTAAAACAATCATTTTATAATCGCCATGCCCGCCGCCTTTGGTTGCTTGGAAATAATCGGATTGAGAGGGCTGAATACCGCCCAATCCGGGGCCGCCGCGCTGAACATTGACAACCAATGCGGGGACATCAGAACCTGCAATATAGCTCAAACCTTCTGCTTTAAGGGAAATGCCGGGGCTGGAAGATGAGGTCATTACTCTTACGCCTGCTGCAGCCGCGCCATATACCATGTTAATGGATGCGATCTCACTTTCGGCTTGAAGGAAAACACCGCCGATTTTCGGCATTTTCTTAGCCATATATGCAGCAATTTCCGTTTGCGGGGTGATGGGGTAGCCGAAGTAATGGCGGCAGCCTGCGCGAATAGCAGCTTCCGCTATGGCTTCATTGCCCTTCATTAATACTCTTTCTGCCATGTTGCGCCTCCTTTATCGTTCGACCGTAATGATACAATCGGGGCACATGGTGGCGCAAAAAGCGCAACCGATGCAATTATCCGGTTGGGTCATTACAGCGGGAGAATATCCCTTTTTGTTGATGGTGCCGGAATCGATTGCCAAGCATTTTTTAGGGCAGGCATCGACGCACAGGCCACAGCCTTTGCACCAATCGGTTCGGAACGTTACTTTTGCCATTTAAGATTCCTCCTTGGGTTTTCACTGGGTCGGGCATACGACCAATTAGGTGGTGGATCAAAATATCTTCTTCTGCAGATGCAGAGGAATTACAGGTTTCAATTCTTTGGATAATTCCGCAGCAACCGATGGAATTGCAGTATGGGCAAATAGGGGGAGGCTGCTGATTCTGCAAAGCTCTTCGATATAATCGACGGAGTCCAGCAGCGTCTCGGCTGTGGTTTCTTCTCCGAGATTGGAATTATTGATGATATCGGTAAATTGCAACCCACATGCTGCTTCGATTTCTCTCATAACTTCCAATGCTTCTTGGGGGGTGCGGGTCAGAGGGCGATAACAGTTGGCCACATATACTAAGCGATAGCAATTCTCCTCAATAATGGAGGGGACATATCGCCCCAAGGCATAGGCGCCTCGATCATCTCCGCCGATGTCCATAATTCCATAAGTTGCTTTGTCTTCTACCAATCGATAGGCTTCGGCCGGAAGAGCCGGCAGATCAACATTCGAATTGGCAAACTGCGGGGATACTAAGGTTACTCCTGCTTTTTCCAATTCGTCTGCACTATCCTTGGTGCGAAAATAGGGGTTTACAATATCCAAGTCTGCAATGCAGACCTTTTTTCCCTCGTTTGCCAGCATCAACGCATAGTTGACCGCTATATTGGTTTTTCCGCTGCCGTAATGGCCGGCAAAAAGGGTTAGACGTTTATGCTCCATAATATCACCTTTTACAGCTGCTTGCGAATGATTTTGCCGCTCGTTGTCTTAGGTAAGCTTTCTCTGAATTCCACAATGCGAGGATATTTATAGGGAGCGGTGCGGGATTTTACGTAATTTTGAATTTCTTTCTTCAATTCTTCGGTACCCTTGAAATTTTTAACCAATACAATGCTGGCCTTTACGACCTGCCCGCGGACTTCATCGGGAGCGGCAGAAACACCACATTCCAAGACATAGGGCAGTTCCATAATAACATTTTCAATTTCAAAGGGCCCGATACGGTAGCCGGAAGATTTAATAACATCATCTACGCGGCCCACATACCAGAAGAAGCCATCCTCATCCCGCCAGGCCAGATCACCTGTATGGTACCAGCCATCATGCATGACTTCGACAGTCTTTTCTTTGTCCCGGTAATATTCCTTGAACAGGCCGCAGGGACGCACACCGCCCCTCAAGCGAACGACGATCTCCCCATTCTCACCCACACCAACGAGATGGCCGTCCGCATCCATGACTTCGATGTCATAG
>JAZMZQ010000111.1:0-3103 GCA_045586045.1 Eubacteriales bacterium | reverse complement strand
TCTGCCGTACCTGTGTACGCCGACGAGAACAGATCGACGAAATCTGCACTCTTTTTTGAGAGTCTCCCAGCGTGTCAAAAACCTCCGCAGGAGTTTTTTAACACGCTGAAACCGCCCGATTTTAAGGAAAATCGGGCGGTTTTTATTTGACTTGTTTCTTTAATTGCAGTATAATAAATAAGATATTAAATGAATGAGGAAAACCATGCTGCAGAATATACTTGAAGAAAAATTAAATGCCATGAATCCCCGCCAAAGGGAGGCCGTGGAATATACCGAAGGCCCGTTGCTGATCTTGGCAGGTGCGGGCAGCGGAAAGACAACCGTTTTGATCAATCGAATCGCGTATCTTCTTTCCAAAGGCCTTTGCGCTCCGTATCATATCCTTGCTATTACTTTTACCAATAAGGCGGCAAAGGAGCTATGCGATCGCATTGATGCCATGATGGGCCCTGATGCTTTCGGGGTTACCGCCGCCACCTTCCATAGCTTTTGCGCAAGAGTTCTGCGGGCCGATATCGCCGCAGGCGGAATCTATACCGGCAGTTTTACCATTTACGATGCAGACGATAGCCAGCGTGTTATCAAGGCGGTTATGAAGGAGATGGAAATCGATGAGCAATTATTAGCTCCCCGCTCGGCGCAAAATGCCATCTCTGCCGCAAAGGATCAGCGGGTTTTGCCTTCGGAATATTGCGCCTATTACGGAAAAGATGTCCGCCATGAGCAAATTGCGAAGGTTTATGCCCGCTATGAGGCGGTGTTGCAAGCCTCTAATGCGCTGGATTTTGATGATCTGATCTTAAAGACCGTGGAGCTCTTTGAAGCCCATCCCGAAATCTTGGCAAAATATGCAGGCCGTTATCGCTATTGCATGGTGGATGAGTATCAGGATACCAACCCTTTGCAATATCGGCTGGTCTCGCTGCTCTCCTCTAAATTCGGCAATCTTTGCGTGGTAGGGGATGATGATCAGAGTATCTATAAATTTCGGGGCGCCACGATTGAGAATATTTTGCTCTTCGAGGAGCGCTTCCCCAATGCTAAGGTTATTCGTTTGGAGCAGAATTATCGCTCTACCGCCAATATTTTGGATGCGGCCAACGGGGTGATTGCCCATAATACAAGCCGAAAGGGGAAAACCCTTTGGACAGCGGGCGAAAAAGGCGAGCCTGTCTATCTCAAGCGCCTTTCCGATGATTTTGAGGAGAGCCGCTTTGTGGCAGAAACCATTCAGGATCGGGTGGTGCAGGATGGGGCAAAATTCAGTGATTTTGCAGTGCTCTATCGCACCAATGCGCAGTCCAATGCCATGGAGCGCTATCTTGTCAAGAGCGCAATTCCCTATAAGGTGGTGGGCGGCTTTCGCTTCTATGAGCGTAAAGAAATTAAAGATATACTCTCCTATCTGCAGTTGATCAATAATGAGCGGGATACCCTGCGCTTAAAGCGGATTATCAATGAGCCCAAGCGTAAGATCGGCGCTGCCACTGTCTCTGCATTGGAATCCATCTCCATGCAGGAGGGGCTTTCCATGCCGGAGGTTATGCGCCGTGTGGAGGAATATCCTGCCTTGAGCCGCGTATCCTCCATCTTAAAGGAATTTGCCGCCATGATCGATGGGCTGAAGGCAAAACTAAAGGATACTTCTTTGGATGAATGGATCGCCATGGTGGCAAGGGAGAGCGGCTATACCACCATGCTGGAGCTGGAAGGGACCGATGAGGCGAAGGATCGGCTCAATAATATTATGGAGCTTTGCTCCTCTGCCGCTCAATATCAAAAGGAAAATCCGGAAGGCGGGCTTTCGGGCTTCTTGGAAGAAATTTCCCTGATGACCGATCTGGATCAGCTTGCGGATGATGAAGAGCGGGTGGTGCTGATGACCCTTCATAGCGCCAAGGGCTTGGAATTCAATTATGTCTTTATGATCGGGATGGAGCAAGGCCTTTTTCCCAGCCAACGGGCGTTGGATGAGCCGGACGGGCTGGAAGAAGAGCGCCGCTTGATGTATGTAGGGGTTACCCGCGCAAGAAAGACCCTTTATCTGCTTCATACCCGCCAAAGAATGCTCTATGGTCGTACTCAATTTTGCGTGCCCAGCGAATTTTTGAAGGAATTGCCGCCCTTGGTCTGCAAGGATCTCACTGTAAAGACCGAGGATCTCTTCGGCGGCAGCTTTTCCTATACTCCGCGCACTCCGTCGGCGTCTGCCGTTCGGGTAGGGCGGGTCAGCAATGCTGCTACGCCTGCCATCCGCCGTCCTGCCCCTGCGCAGGAGGCGGCTCCCTTTGCTTTTGAAGTGGGGGATCGGGTGCGGCATAATACCTTTGGAGAGGGCACCCTGCTCAGTAAGACTCCGATGGGTCGCGACCACCTTTTGGAGATCGAGTTTGATAAAGTCGGTAAAAAGAAGATTATGGCTAATTTTGCAAAATTAACGAAAGCGTAAGGTGTAAAAAGTGACTAAGATTGATATTTTCAGCGGCTTTTTAGGAGCCGGAAAGACAACCTTGATTCAAAAGTTGATGAAGGAGGCCTATCAGGGCGAGAAGCTGGTTCTGATCGAAAATGAATTCGGAGAGATCGGAATCGACGGCGGATTTCTGCAGGAAGCAGGAATTGAGATTACAGAAATGAATTCCGGCTGTATCTGCTGCTCCTTGGTAGGAGATTTTGGTAAGGCTTTGGAGAAGGTGCTGGAGCAATACCATCCCGATCGCATTCTGATCGAGCCCAGCGGCGTGGGAAAACTCAGCGATGTCATCGCTGCAGTGGCAGATTTGCAGCTTGATGATGTAAAGCTTAATTCCTTTACAACCGTTGCGGATGCTTCTAAATGTAAGATCTATGCGAAGAATTTCGGCGAATTCTATAATAATCAGATTGAGAATGCGGCATGCATCGTATTGAGCCGCAGCCAAAATATCAGCGAAGAAAAATTGGCGGCAGCAATGAAGCTGATTCGGGAAAAGAATCCTGAGGCTACCATTGTGGCCACCCCTTGGGATCAGCTGAGCGGTCGGCAGTTGCTGGATGCCATGGAGAAAAAGGATAGCCTTGCCGCTACGATGGAGGAACTTCATGCTCACCATGAGCATCA
>JAZMZQ010000110.1:0-6420 GCA_045586045.1 Eubacteriales bacterium | reverse complement strand
ATCGGATAAAAGTTATTATAACGCGCTGATGAGCGGCAGCGGCCTTGATCGGGAGCGGTATGAGATTCATCTTGCCGCCGATAAGGAGGCTCGCACCCTTACCATCAGCGATCGCGGCATCGGCATGAGCCGCGAGGAGCTGGAGAAAAATCTGGGCACCATTGCCGAGAGCGGCTCGCTGAAATTCAAGGCTGAGCAGGAGGAGAAGGAAGGGGTCGATATCATCGGTCAGTTTGGTGTGGGCTTCTATTCCGCCTTTATGGTGGCCGATGAAATTACCGTTGTCTCCTTGAAGGAAGGGGAAGAGCAGGCCTATTGCTGGAATTCCAAGGGGAGCGATGGTTATACCATCAAAGAGGCCGAGAAGGGTGAGAGCGGCACCACCATCATTCTTCATATCAAAGAGAATACCGAGACCGATTCCTACGATGAATTTTTAGAGGAATATCATCTGGTAGAGCTGGTGAAGAAATATTCCGATTTCATTAAATATCCCATCACCATGGAGCGAACCAAGTCTCGCAAGAAAGAGGATAGCGAGGAATACGAGCAATATACCGAGAAAGAGACCCTCAACAGCCGCACGCCCCTTTGGAAAAAAGCCAAAAAGGAGCTTTCCAAAGAGGATTATGAGAATTTCTATCGTTCTCAGCGCTATGGCTATGATACGCCGGTGAAGGTGATCCATAATCAGGTGGAGGGGAATCTTACCTATACCGCTCTGCTCTATATCCCCTCTGCCGCACCCTTCGATTTCTATACCAAGGATTTCAAGAAGGGCTTGGCTCTTTATTCCAATGGGGTGATGATCATGGAAAAATGCGCCGATCTGCTGCCGGATTATTTCGGCTTTGTGCAGGGCCTTGTGGATTCCGCTGATCTCTCCCTTAATATCTCCCGCGAGCTGCTGCAGCAGGATCATCAGCTTAAGGCCATCTCTCAGAATCTTACCAAGACCATCCGCAAGGAGCTTTTGAATCTTTTAGAGAAGGATAGAGAAAACTATTGTAAATTCTTTGAAGCCTTCGGCCGCACCTTGAAATACGGGCTCTATAGCGATTGGGGCATGAATCGGGAGACTCTGCAGGATCTGATTCTCTTCCGCTCCTCCGCCAATGAGGAATATACCTCTCTCAAAGATTATCTTGCCAAGATGCCTGAGAGCCAGAAATATATCTACTACGGCACCGGCGAGACCAAGGAGAAAATCCGCTTAATGCCTGCCGCCGAAGGGGTATTGGCGAAGGGCTATGAGCTGCTCTATTTCACTGAGGATGTGGATGAATTTGCCATCAAGATGCTGGGCACCTATGAGGGCAAGGAATTTAAGAATATCACCGATGCAGACCTTGGTTTTGAGGTGGAGGAGACCGCATCCGATGAGCATCAGGAACTGATGAAAAAGATCAAGGAAGCCTTGGGCGAGAAGGTTTCCGATGTAAAAGTTTCTGCCCGTCTGGTCAGCCACCCCGCCTGCCTCTCCTCGAAGGGCGCCATCTCCATCGAGATGGAGAAGGTCCTCTCCGCCGCGCCCGACGGCGGCAACGCCAAGGCAGAGAAGGTTCTGGAGATCAATCCCAACCATCCCCTCTTCTCTCAGTTGGAGCAGGCAGAGGATAGCCGCCTTTCCACCCTCTCCGAGGTGCTTTTCAATCAAGCGCTTTTGATCGAGGGCTTGCCCATCGAGGACCCTGTCGCCTATAGCAATGCCATTTGGAAGCTTTTAGAAAAATAATCAAATGGGCTGCCAAAAAATCATGTTGATTTTTTGGCAGCCCATTCTTATTGAGGGATATCTTCTTTTTCTTTCTCTTCTAAAAGAGCCGTTACGACATACTCGGAAAGCTTCAATCCGGCTACTGCGGGGACAAAGGAGATGGAGCCAACCGTTCGTTTGCCGCCGTCTTCAATGGGGAAGGCGGGGCTGATGGGTGCTGCAGAATAGAGGCAGCGGACCTTTTGGAACGGTTCCTTCAAAAGAAGGCGCATCTTTTTGGCAAGGGGGCAGCCTTCCGTATTTTTGAAATTGGCAAATTTCAAGCCTTCAGAGGTTAAGCGATTGCCTGTCCCCATACACATCACCATAGGAATCCGATGCTCCCTGCAAAAGGAGGCAAGGGCCACCTTGGCGGGGGCATCGTCAATGCAATCCACCAAGAAATCGAGATCCTTAGGTAAGGCATCAATATTTTCTTGGCTGATAAAGCGCTCCATCCCGAAAAATTCCAAGGCGGGATTGATCTCCTTCATTCGCTCCTCTGCCGCCTGCACCTTGGAGCGGCCGATGGTGGAGGAGAGGGCCAAAAGCTGGCGGTTGCAATTAGAAAGGGATACTTGATCACCGTCGATGGCGGTGATCTTCCCAATTCCTGCCCGCACCAAGCCCTCTAAGGCATGGCCGCCTACGCCCCCAAGGCCGATCACAGCCACATGGGCATTCTTCAGTTTTTGGAAGCCTTCAGCGCCGATCAGCGCCTTTGTGCGGATAAACCGATCCATTTTTCATCCTCG
Organism: Eubacteriales bacterium; assembly: GCA_045586045.1. Lineage (GTDB taxonomy): Bacteria > Bacillota > Clostridia > Oscillospirales > QAKW01 > QAKW01. Next base: position 3,909 of record JAZMZQ010000110.1, on the reverse strand, counting down.
TAATTTACATTTCTCTCCTGCGCTCCATCGGAGCGCAGATTTCACTTTGCGCCCAAGGCGAAGATTTCACTGTTATTTTTTCTTAAAAAATAACAATGCCCCGCAATGCCGTGAACTGCACAAGTTTGGTCCCTGAACGAGTCAGGTGGGTAGTAGCCGAAGATCTCTTCAAGGCGTCCCGTGAGGGAGCAAAATGCTCCGTGCACAGGCTGCTCACAGAGCTTCGAGACGCATTCCCGTAGAAAAAGTGTAGGCTCAAAATAAATGCAGATCCACGCACACCGCAGGGTGTTATCGCTGAATAAATTATTCCTCTTCGCCGCCGATATCATATTCCTCGCCCAGCGCTTCTTCAAAGGCGGGGAGGACTTTGGCAAGCTCATCATCGTCGATGGTAACCAGCAGCTCTTCGCCGTTATCGTCCTCAATCGCTTTGAGCACGATCATCCGACCATCGCTCTCTACTTGAGCCTGAGGGTCATCAAATTGCTCGATCAGGCCCACGTAGGTGATGCCGTCGAAATCAATGCTGCCCAATACCTCAAATTCAATTTCCTGACCGCTGTCATCGGTGAGTACAACAAAATCATTGCCGTATTCGTTTGCCATTATTCCATCTCTCCTTTATTTTTTGCTTTTTTATTTTATCATGATTTCTCCGAAAAATCAATTGGTTTCATCAGGAAAATAGCAGGTAAAGCAGGAGCCTTCTCCGAGGGTGCTCTCCACCCGGACCCAGCCGCCCATCTTCTCTGCCACTGCCCGCACAATCGAAAGCCCCAAGCCGGTGCCGCCGGTCTCGCGGGAGCGGGCTTTATCCACCCGATAAAATTTATCAAATAGGAAGGGGATATGCTTCTGATCGATGCCGATGCCCTCATCCTTTACCGAAAAGAGCACACCGCCTTCCGCCTCCTCCAAGGCAACCTCTACCTTGCCGCCGGCATTGGAATATTTTACACTGTTGCTCAAGAGATTGATGATCACCCTGCGGACCTGATCGGGCTCGCAGAGCAAGATTCTTTTTTGAGGCAGCCGCGGAATAAATTGCAGCTCTTTTTTGGCAAATTCCAGATGCATTGCCTCGGCGATCTCCAGAATAGCCTCGGAAAGATCCAAGGGCTCTTTGGCGGCTGCGGGGGAGGAGACGGTCTTGCTCAGCTCCAGCAGCTGAGAGACGGTATTATTCATATGATCGGTATTTTTTTCGATCACCGCCAAGAAACGCTTGGCGGTCTGCTCGTCCAAATCCCCTTCTTGCAACGTCTCACTATAACTCTTGATGACGGTAAGAGGAGTTTTGAGCTCATGGGAAACATTGGCCACAAACTGCTTTCGCTCATTCTCCAAGGCTTCCGCTTCGGTGATATCGTCCAGCAAAAAGAGGATCCCTTCTTTGCCCTTTTCCATCAGGAAGGGGGTGCGGTAGACATGGAAAAAGCGATCCTCAAGCTGAACCAGAAATCTGCGCTCCTCTTGATGCTCCTCTAAAAAGAGATTTTTGGGCGGTGGAGTTCTAAAAAGCCGCTTAAAGGCCTCATTGGTTTGGACAATGGTGCCCTGCTCGTTGACTGCAAAAAGAGGCTTTGGAATATTCTCCAGCAGAACCTGCAGGGTATTGAGGTTGCGGGTGATTCGATGGCCCATGGCATTGAATACACGGGTCAGCTCTCCTACCTCATCATGGGTGGTGGCGGGAATTTGATTAAAGATGCCTTCCTGCTCCATTTCCTTGGCGCTTTGGGTCAGCCGACGAATGGGGACAAGAAAGCTCTTGGAAAAGAGAAAACTCAGCAGCACGGTCAGCACCGCTCCCGCCAATAATGCTTGCAAAAAGAGCATCAGATAATCCTTCATGGAGGCAAAAAGCGCGGTGCGATGGTCAATGATATAGAGGGTATAGCCCTTGGTCTTCAAATTATAGGCAAAATCCAAAGGCTCAAAAAAGATGAAGGCGCGGGTGCTTGGCGCTCCCTTCAATACCTTCTTGAGATTTTTGGTCTTTTCCATGATGCCGCCGTAGGAATTTCCGGAGACGACGACTCCATCCTTGAGGATGTAATAATGACGGTCGGTGGTCAGGGGATTGACCTCCTCCTGGCGGGAGATGAAATCAATAAAAGCCTCTGCTTTTCCCTCATGAAGGTGCAGAAATTCCGCCCGCCCGATCAGCTCCTCCATCTGGGCATAGAAATTTTGGTTATAATTGAGGGCGATGTTGGTAAAGAGCAAAAGGCCGACAACCGATACGATCAGCAGCACAAGCCCCATCATCAAGGCCATCAATTTGATCATCAAATGGCGCCTCATTGCAGATCCCCCGCAAGATAACCGACTCCGCGTTTACTGATGATATAGCAAGGGGCGGCGGGATCATCTTCAATTTTTTCCCTTAGGCGGCGGATGGCAACATCTACGGTGCGATCCTCGGCGGTTACCTGCCGATAGCCCCAGATCAGCTGCAGCAACTCCTCTCTCTTATAGATCCGCCCCCGATTGCGGGCAAAGAGCAGCAAAAGCTGCAGCTCTTTTTTGGAGAGGGGGATGGTTTGATTATTTTTAGTAACAGTCATTTGCTCCTCATTGATGCGAAGAGCGCCGAAAAGAAGCTCTTTATGTTCGCCTTTTTGCTTCTGATAGCGGCTGGTATGGACTTTGACACGCGCCAATAATTCTTTTACCGAAAAAGGCTTGCAGATATAATCATCCGCCATACGGGCAAGGCCCGCCAAGCGATCTTCTTCGGTGGTGCGGGCGCTCATGATCAGCACCGGCAGATCCGAGCAGGAACGGATGGTATCCAAAACCTCAAGCCCTGAGAGCTTAGGGATCATAATATCCAAAAGAACCAGATCATAGGAATGGGCGGCAAAGGTCAAAAGCCCTTCTTCTCCATCGGCGGCGATATCAACTTTATAGCCTTCTCGCTCTAAATTGTAGGCAACAATTCCCGAAATATCGGGATCGTCTTCAATAATCAGAATACGCTTCATGAAGAGGGGCTCCTTTCAGATACTTTATTATATGATAACATAGATTTTCTCAAATGGCAATCTATTGTAAAAATCAAAAACATATGATATAATCATTTGAAAAGGAGTAGGATGCTCAATGGAAAAAATCTTGATTATTGAAGATGAAAAGAATATCGCCAGAATGATCGCCTTGGAGCTTTCCAGAGAAGGATACGATTGCCATTGCGCTCATGACGGGCAAGAAGGGCTGACCAAGGCGCTGGAGGAAGATTATGATCTGATTCTGCTGGATGTGATGCTGCCTGCTCTTTCGGGTTTTGAGGTACTGGAGCGGCTGAGAAGAGAGCGGGATACGGCGGTAATCATGCTGACCGCCCGCGGTGATATTGATGATCGGGTCAAGGGCTTGGATCTCGGCGCCGATGATTATCTCTCCAAGCCCTTTGCCATGCGGGAGCTTTCCGCAAGGGTTCGCGCGGCTTTACGCCATCCGAGAAAGGAACGGGAGGATACCTTGCTGCAGGCGGGGGCTTTGAAGGCCGATCGCTTGGCCCATCGCGCTTATTTTGGGGAAGAGGAGATTATCCTTACTCATAAGGAATTTGAATTGCTGGTCTATTTTATGGAGCATCCCGATGTTGTATGTTCCAGAGAGACCCTCTTAAAAGAGGTATGGGGCTACGACTATGTGGGGGATACCAATCTGATCGATGTATACATCCGCTACCTGCGCACCAAAATCGATGATCGTTTCGGAGTAAGCCACTTCCGCACCGTGCGGGGCCTTGGCTATTCCTTTGGAGCGGCCCATGAATAAAGCGCAGCTGAAGGCCGAATATAAACGGCAAAAAAAAGATTTGAAATTTCAATTCCGCAAGATTCGTTCTCGGGCAAAATATGCCTATCGCATTAAAAAAGCAGAGTTGAAATTTCA
>JAZMZQ010000109.1:0-16763 GCA_045586045.1 Eubacteriales bacterium | reverse complement strand
AGTAAAATAAAATTATATAATAATAAGGAGAAAGAAAATGGTTGATTTGAAAAAACTATTGGATCAAATGACTATCGAAGAAAAGATCGGCCAGTTGATGCAATTCAGCTCGGATGTTTTTGCGGATGATGGTGCGGATGTAACCGGCCCTCGTGCCCGATTTCAGTTGACAGAGGAGGATATGGCGCGGGTCGGGAGCATTTTGGGAACCAACAGTGCAGAAACGGTCATCAGGCTTCAAAAAGAGCATTTGGAAAAGGATCGCAATAAAATCCCTCTTCTTTTTATGCGGGATGTGATTTATGGGTATCGCACCAATTTCCCCATTCCCTTGGGATTTGGATGCTCCTTTGATCCGGCTCTTGTGGCAGAATGTTCTGAGATGGCGGCAAAGGAAGCCGCGGCTTCCGGTATTCATGTAACTTTTACTCCTATGGTGGATTATGTCCGCGATGCAAGATGGGGAAGAGTAATGGAAAGCTGCGGGGAGGAACCCCTGCTCAATAGCAGAATGGGTGCGGCTCAAGTAAAGGCTTTTCAAGGGGAAGATCTTCGGGATCGGGAGCATATCGCTTCCTGCGTGAAGCATTTTGCCGCCTATGGCGGCGCGGAAGCGGGGAGAGATTATAATACAGTTGATCTTTCGGAGCATACCCTGCGTGAATTCTATCTTCCTGCTTATAAGGCTTGCGTGGATGCAGGGGTTAAGATGCTGATGCCCTCCTTTAATTCTTTGAATGGAATTCCTTCTACCGGCAATCAATGGCTGATGAATAAAATTTTGCGGGAGGAATGGGGCTTTGACGGCCTTGTGATCAGCGATTGGGGGGCGATCGACGAGCTTTGTATGCATGGGATTGCCGCTGATAAACGCCAAGCGGCAAAGATGGCTTTCGATTGTGGATGTCATATTGAAATGTGCACCAATGCATATTTCTTGCATTTGAAAGAGTTGATTGAGGAAGGCGCAATTTCAGAGGAAAAATTGGATGATGCCGTGATGCGGGTTCTGACGCTCAAAGAGGAGCTTGGTCTCTTTGAAGATCCTTTCCGTGGCGCATCCTCTGAAAAAGAGCAGGCCCTCTTTATGAGCGAGGCCCATCGCGCGCTTGCAAAGAAAGCGGCGGTAGAATCGGCGGTTCTTTTGAAAAATGATGGCGTATTGCCTTTTTCTGAGAAAACCAAGACGGTTGCTCTTATCGGCCCCTTTGCAGATGAGAAAAAAGCGCTCGGCATCTGGAAATGCAACGGCCAATATGATGAGGTTACGACCATGCGGGAAGGCTTTGAAAAAGCGCTTCCGAATGCAAAAATTCTTTGCGCCAAAGGTTGTGGAGCCGAATGGAATGATTCGGATGAGAGTGGCTTTGCCGAAGCGATCAAGATCGCCAAAAAGGCAGATGCGGTTGTCCTTTGCTTGGGTGAGCCGGATGATTATGCAGGCGAGGGGAATTGCCGCACCGATATTGATCTGCCGGGGCTGCAAAACCGCTTGGCGAAGGAAATTGCAGCGGTCAATTCCAATACTGCTGCGGTGCTGTTTAACGGCCGGCCCTTAGTTCTCTCTCGATTGGCAGAGGCTGTACCTGCCATTTTGGAACTATGGTATCCCGGAAATGAAGGGGGCCATGCGGCGGCGGATCTTTTGCTGGGCCGCGCCAATCCTTGCGGAAAGGTTTCGATGTCCTTCCCCAAGGCGACCGGTCAGTGCCCGATCTATTATAATCGCAATAATACCGGCCGCCCCAAAAAGGTGGAAAAAGAGGGGATTCGCACCCGCTATAATTCGGGCTATCTCGATTGCGGCAATCTGCCCCTTTATCCTTTCGGCCACGGCCTTTCCTATAGCAACTTTATCTATGAGGATCTTACCTTGAGCGCGGATTCTATGGAAAGTGATGGGGCGATTCAAGCAAAAATTACCATCTATAATGATAGCGATCGGGCAGGCAAAGAGGTGGTCCAACTCTATATGAGGGATTTGGTGGCTTCCATGGTGCGCCCTGTCCAGCAGTTGATTGATTTTAAGAAGGTGGAGTTTGCGCCTTATGAGCGAAAAGAAATCACCTTTGAAATTCGTGAGCCGATGCTTCGCTTTTGGAATTGGGATCAAAAGTTTATCTCCGAGCCCGGTGAATTTCAAATTTCTACCGGCTGTGCTGATCACCTTTTGCACACTCAAACATTTGAATTAAAATAATAATAAAAAACCGCGGTATCAACCGCGGTTTTTTGCTGCTTCATAGAGAAGTTCAGTGGCAAAAGCCAGTTTTGTAATAATATTTTGCTTGGAAGGATAGCAATAGAAGGAATCCTTCTCGGTGGAGAGATCAAAGCAATCATAGGGCTTAATATAGCAATAATCATATTCCACATGCAGGCTATGATTTTCAATGGGCTTTCTTTGGATGCGGTAGGGCTTGCCCCGATATTCGCCCTCCAAGATAAAGCCTTCTTGCGGAGTATGGCGGATTCTTGCTTTTCCAAGCGGGATAAATCGCCAGCAACGGGGGAAGGAATAAACCTCCACTTCATCCTCAAAGGAATAGGTTCCGCTTTCAATTTGCGCCTTCACCTGCTCCCGCTCCCAGCGATACCAATCGGGCACATGGGAAAATTCGGTTTCTCCTTCGAGGGCCTCTAAATGACCGTCCTCTCTTAAGAGCCACCGCTTTCCGCATTCCTCGCAGAAAAGCTCGGCGCCCTTGGAATTCATCTTGGATTCGGCTTTGCAATGGGGGCATTGGTAGAGGACCTTATGAAGCCCTTCAGCGCGGAATTCTTCGGTGATGAGAATCTTATTTTCCTTTTGATAGCGATATTCATCATATTGAAAGGCCTTTTGGATTGCCTCATTGATCTCCTGCCAGCTCATCTCACGGACCTGCTCGGCAGTCAGAAGTTGAGTGGCAACCGTATGGAGCGGAACTTTACGTTTTTTGCGAAAATTCCAAAAAGGGGAGTGAAGGTGATTTCCATGGTGGATGATGGTTACCACCGGCACACCGTTCTTTTTAATCAGCTTGCCCAAGGATTCGGGAATATAGGAGGTGATGCCGCAGGGGGAATAGCGGGCTTCGGGATACATGCTCAGGATATCTCCGCGCTTTAATACCTTGCTGATGGATTTGATCATATGCAAATCCTTGGTATATTTACGGGTGCCGATCGAGCCGATCCATTCCATCAGCCATGGGCGGCGGTAATAACCGTCGATGCTTACCACATTGTTGATTCTTTTGGGGCCGGTAACCATAGCGGCTAATTCAAAATCGATGAAATACATATGGTTGCTCAGCATGAAATAAGGGGGCTTCAGCCCTTCCATATTGATCTTCTCAATTTTATATTCTTTGCCGATCAGAATGATCTTGCATAGAAGCCAGATCAGAAAAGAAAGATAGATCGGCTGGCGGATGGGATAATGGGCAAGAGAATAGCTCTTTTTATTTTTATAATGAACGTCCATATTTGATTTCCCCTTCACTATTTGGTATCAGTATATCAAAAATATCGGCAAAAAGCAAGAAATTCCCGCCTTGCAAAGATTGGAAAATGATGCTACAATGAAATGGGGTGAAAACGATGTTGATATTATGGATTTTAATAGGAATAACGGCGCTCTTTTTTGCCGCTACTTTTATTTGCTTTTATCTGGCCTTTTATTCCCGCCCTCGCAAAGAGGAGGAACTTCAAAAATTCAAGCTGCCCAATGGCAAGATCTATCTTCCCTTTAAGGAGCAGATGCTTCAATGGATGCAGGAGGCGCGAGAAATGCCTCATGAGCATTTTTCGATCCGCTCCTTTGATGGGCTTACTTTGAGGGGAAATTATTATGAATATGCCCCCGATGCTCCTATTGAGCTGATGTTTCATGGCTATCGGGGAAATGCAGAGCGGGATCTTTGCGGAGGAGTCCAGCGGTGCTTTGCGTTGGGGCATAGCGCGCTGATTGTAGATCAGCGGGCGGCAGGCAGAAGCGAGGGGAATGTGATCTCCTTTGGCATTAATGAGAGTCGTGATTGCCTTTCATGGATCAATTTTATGCTGGAGCATTTTGGGGCCGATGTAAAGATTCTTCTTTGCGGCATCTCCATGGGCGCCTCAACCGTTTTGATTGCGGCAGGGGAGCCTCTTCCGCCTCAGGTGCGAGGGGTGCTTGCCGATTGCGGCTATCATAGCGCGAAGGAGATTATCAAAGCAGTCGTTCGGAAGCTGAGATTGCCTGCCGATCTTCTTTATCCCTTGATTAAGATTGGCGCAAAGCTCTACGGTGGTTTCTCCTTGGAAGAAAAATCTCCGGAGCAGGCGATGAAAAACTGCAAAATACCGGTGCTTTTTTTCCATGGAGAGGAGGATCGCTTTGTCCCCTGCGAGATGAGCGAGAAAAGCTATGAGGCCTGCGCATCGATTAAAAAGATTGTTACAATTCCGAAGGCAGGCCACGGCCTATGCTACCTTGTGGATGGGGAGCGGTATTTAAGAGAAATGCGTGAATTTGAGAAGGAATGGTGGTAATAAAAATGGGGCTGTAAAACTTTACAGCCCCATTTTTAATTTAGCGGGATAAGCTTTATAGAAGTGCATGATATTGAGATCCTCCGGCATATCAAGGCCGTGGGAGCCGCAGCCGCCGTCAATTTCATGGCAGCCATGATCCATGGCAAAGCCTACCAAAGAATTATGGGCAGACCAATGGGCTTTAATCAGCTCGGAAAAGATGCTGAAGACATGGCTGTTTTCATGGAGGGCGGCAAGGGAGAGAGGAGCCTCAGGGCCGTTTTTATGCATCACTGCATCATAGTTGCCATTATAAACGCAGATAAAATCGTATTCATCTTTTATAATCAGCTCGGCAGCCTTTGCATTGACCTCTTCTTTGGTATGGAAGATGAAATAATCCATTTTCCGCTCTAAAAAGATCTTGCCGATGCTGCACTCATCGTCTGCCACGATGGCGCATTTTTTGCCCGCTTTAATGAAGGAATCAAAAAGGGTTTCGATTTGGATGACCGGTTTTTTATAACTTTGAATCCCATGGACGGTAGGCTGAGCGCCGGTATACATCGTGCCAAAGCATACAGGGGTTACCGATGGCATCACCGAGCAAAGCGGAAGCTTCAGCTCGGTGCGCTTGATTGCTTCCTTCATAAATTCCGGATATTTTTCTGCGATCCATTGAGCGATGGCATCGGGGTTATACATAAAGAGTCGATCTGCCTTTTTTCCTTCAAAGGCAGCATCAGCATATTCTAAAAGCGCTTGATTGGCTTTGGCGGCAGTTTGAGGCGGCTCTGCGCCCATAATCATGGCCAAAGCAGCGGCTACGGTGTCTAAAGAAGTGTTATTCAGCATTTTTTCTTCCTTCTTTCTCTTTAATACAATATCAGTATAATCAATGTAAAAAGTGAAGTCAAATAAAAAAGCTGAATTTCGAAAGAAATTCAGCTTTTCTTGTTATGCTATTTTAGGATCATTTTTTCTTGCAATCAGCTGCAAAACAAAGATGACAGCAACCAAAGCAAGGCCGATGGTATCGGTGATGATTCCGGGATAGATCAGCAGCAAGCCACCTACTGCACTGATGATTCTTTGCCACCAAGGCATCCCTCGCAGGAAATAGCCTTCCAATGCCGCCGATACACCGAAGATTCCTACAATGGAGGTGATGCAGATTAATACAACCTCCCATGCAGAAGTATCAATAAAGAGCATGGCGGGATTTAGCGCGAAGATATAGGGGACAATGAAGGCGCCGATCGCAAGCTTTGTGGCGGTAAAGGCGGTCTTCATGGGATTGGCTTGGGCGATGGCAGCGCCTGCATAGGCGGCCAAGGCAACCGGCGGAGTCAGATCCGCTACGATACCAAAGTAGAAAACAAAGAAATGAGCGGCAATATCAGGCACACCCATCCGCATCAGAATCGGCGCACAGGTGGCAGCCATGATGCAATAGTTGGCGGTGGTAGGTACGCCCATTCCCAATACAATGCAGCAGATCATGGTTAAAAACAGAGCAATGATCACCTGATTGCCTGCCAGAGCCACAATACCATTAAAGATAATATTGGCAAGGCCGGTCATGGTGATGACCCCTGCCACAATCCCTGCCACACCGCAAGCGGCAGCGACCGTGATCATTCCTTGCCCGCCTGCAGCCAGCGCTTCAAAAATCCGCTTGGGGGTAATGCGATTTTCCTTATTGATCAGCCCCACTACGATGGTGGCGATGATGGCAATGGCGGCGGCATATTGGATGGAATTCTGGCTGGTGCCCACCAAATAGACCAAAAGAATTAAGGGCAGCAGCAGATAGGTTTGCTTCAAAAGGGGCTTAATGCGGGGAAGCTCTTCTTTGGAAAGGCCGCGCAAGCCTTCTTTTTTGGCTTCCAGATGGACGGTGATAAATACTCCTGCAAAATAGAGCACAGCAGGAAGAATGGCTCTTACCACAATGTTCCCATAAGGAATACCGAGATTGGCAGCCATCAGGAAGGCGGCGGCGCCCATGATGGGGGGCATGATCTGCCCGCCGGTGGAGGCGCTTGCCTCTGCAGCAGCAGCAAATTCAGGCTTATAGCCGGTCCGCTTCATCAGAGGGATGGTAACGGAGCCGCTTCCGACCGTATTTGCCACAGAAGAACCGGAGACCATGCCTTCCATGGCGCTGGCAACGACGGCTACCTTAGCAGGGCCACCGGAAAATCCGCCTACAAATGCATTGGCGATCTTGATAAAGAAATCGGCAATGCCGGTGCGCTCCAAAAAGGCGCCAAAGATAATAAAGACGACAATGAATTTAGAGCATACGTTGATGGGGGTAGAAAGGATTCCTTCTTTAGAATAAAAGAGCTGAGCGATCAGCAAGCTTATTCGCTTGCCGAAATCAGGGTTGGAAAGACCCCAAATCAAAGCATAGGCTACCAAGCAGCCTGCCACAATCAGAATGGGAAGGCCCACGCTGCGGCGGCAGACCTCGGCAATGGCTAAAATGCCGATGGCGCCGATCACCAGCTGGAGAGGCTGGAAAATGGAGCCTTGCTGAATGATGGTCATGGCATTGAAGGTAAAATAGAGAAATGCACCGGTGCCCAAAACCATTGCCACGATATCATACCATGGCATATGATTAACCTTTTGCACTCCTTTTTTAGCCGGAAAGACCAAAAAGCCGATCATAACAATGAACGCCACAAAGGATGTGAGCCGCAGCTCTTCCAGCCATTTTGCAAATAAGGTTACATAAATGCAAAAGAGGGAGAAGATTGCCAAAATACTGTTGACAATGATCTTAGGGGTCCCTTCCCAGATACGGGTATTGGACTCCCGATCAAATTTTTTCATAACAGAATCCAGATCCATCGGTTGAGCGGGCTCTGTATTCTTGATTTTTTTCTTGAATAAAGCCATGGGCTTCCTCCTTTTTAATAAACTGATAAAAAGGCAAAAAAGGATTTTCACCTTTTTATCAGCCTATTAAAGGCTGCGGTGAATGTTTCACCGCAGCCCTTACAGCAATTAACAGAGCGGATTATTTTGCCTCGACAGTGATATTCTTTTCAGCAAAATACTTGGCAGCGCCCTTATGGAAGGGAGCGGTCATACCGTCGGTAGCGTTCTCAAGGGTCAACTCAGCGCCCTTGGCATGCTCTTTGGTGATCTCCTCGATATTATCGAAGATAGAAGCGGTGATCTTATAAACATCATCCTCGGATGCATCGGCGCTTACAATCAGGGTAGCTTTTACAGTAACGGTAGTTACATCAGCATCCTGACCATTATAAGTGCCGGCAGGGATTTTATAGGTGGTGTAGAAGGGATTGGAATCCATCATAGCCTTTGCAATGTCGCCATCAATGGGAACCAAACGAGCATTGTTGGTAAGGCAAAGCTCGGTAATAGCGGGGGTGGGAGCGCCTGCTACAATGAAAGCGGCGTCAATCTTGCCATCCTTCAAAGCGTCGGTGCTATCGCCGAAGGATTGATACTGAGGCTTAATATCCTTTTCGGTGAGACCTGCAGCGGTCAATACATCAATGGCGTTGTAATATACGCCGCTTCCTGCTGCGCCGATGGATACGCTCTTGCCCTTCAGATCAGCAACGGTCTTGATGGAAGGATCCATGGTAATCAGCTGAACAGCCTCTGCATAAAGGCCTGCAACAACGCGGAAGGAATCAACCTTTCCGTCATCCTTAAAAGAACGGGCGCCCTCCCAAGCATAAGCCATAACATCGGATTGCACGGTGGCAAGCTGATAGTTGCCGGCGGCCATACCCTGAATGTTGGCTTTGGAGCCATCAGTGGCTACCACAGTTACATTGATCCCTGCTTTGTTCATCATATACTGGCCCAAAACGCCGCCAAAGGCATAATAGGTGCCTTGGGTGCCGCCGGTGCCCATGGTCATGGTGGTGCCGCCGCAGGCAGTCAGCCCCAATGCCAAAAGCAGAACCAAAACGATGGAAATTACTCTTTTCATATTCTTTTCCTCCTTAATTTGGATTGCCATCCAAAAAAATAATATAAAACATTATACTATAAAAGTAGGTCTCAATGCAAGAAAAATTTTTATATTAATATAGGAAAAAAGAATTTTTCCTACATTCCAGTATGCCTTCTCTGCGAAGTTTGCTGATTTCTGCCGAAAGGCCGCTGCGGTCTACCTCTAAATAATCTGCAAGCTCTTGCCGGTCAAAGGGGATCTCAAAGCGCCTTGCCCCTGCCTGCTTTGCCCGAATGGTCAGATAGGTCAGCAGCTTCTCGCGGGTGGTTCGCTTGGAGACCACCTCCAGCTTTTGATGAAAGAGCAAGGTCTTGGTGGCAAGATCGCGCATTAAATTATAGATCAGTTGCTGATGAAAGCCGCAGTGATTAGAGCAGGTCTGCAGGATATGGCTGCAATCCAGCAGCATCACCTCGCACGGCTGATCGGCGATGATATCGACCGGTATTTCCTCGATTTCAGCGCATGCGAAGGCTTCTCCGAAAAGCTCCGAGGGCAGAATATGGGCAATGATGCTGCGGTTGCCCTCATAATCGGTGCGGATGATTTGGGCGGAGCCGGATAGGATGATCCCAAAATGGCGGGCAGGAGAGCCCTCGGTAAAGATGGAATATTTTTTATCAAAGAAGGAAACCTTCGCGCCAAGGCAATGGAGCATTTTCAGTAGATCTTCCTCTTGGATTTCCGCAAACAGCGGGCATTTTTTCAAAATTTCTGTATATTTTTTCATTTTTTCTTCCTTTTTGTTGAAAATTCAACATACTTGCTGAGGAAATTGTACTATAATGCTTTCAGAAAATCAAGGGGGATTTATTATGCTGAGAAAAATCATTCAAATAGATGAAGAAAAATGCAATGGTTGCGGCGCCTGCGCTGCCGCTTGCCACGAGGGAGCCATTGAAATGATCGACGGGAAGGCGAAATTAACCCGCGAGGATTATTGCGATGGGCTGGGCGATTGCCTGCCGGCTTGCCCCGTGGATGCCATTTCTTTTGAGGAGCGGGAAGCCCCTGCTTATAATGAGGATGCGGTGCGGGAGGCCAAAATGAAAAAAATCGGTGCAAAGCTGCCGTGCGGCTGCCCCGGCACGCAAAGCAAGGTATTTAAGCGGGAAAATGCGGCCCCATCAAAAGCCGCCGCGCCCACCAGCCGCCTGATGCAGTGGCCCTGCCAGATCAAGCTGGTGCCGGCCAATGCGCCTTATTTTGAGCAAGCCAATCTTTTGATCGCCGCCGATTGCACCGCCTTTGCTTACGGAAATTTTCATGAGGAATTTATGCGCAATCATATCACCTTGATCGGATGCCCGAAATTGGATGAGGGAGATTATGCTGAGAAATTAACGCAGATTATTGCCAATAATAACATTAAGAGTGTGAAGATTCTGCGGATGGAGGTGCCTTGCTGCGGCGGGCTTGAAAATGCGGTGAAGCGTGCGCTGCTTGCAAGCGGGAAATTGATTCCGTGGCAGGTGGTAACGATTACAACCGATGGAAAAATTTTGGATTAAATGATTGAAGATTTTATAAAAATGAGTTATACTCTTTTTGAGGTGAAAAACATGCAGATTACAAATGATATTAAATATATAGGGGTCAATGATAAAAAAATTGATCTTTTTGAGGGTCAATATCGTGTGCCCAACGGGATGGCTTATAATTCCTATGCGATTATCGATGAGAAAATTGCTATCATGGATACGGTAGATGCCGCTTTTACCCATGAATGGTTGGATAATATTCAGAATGTTTTGGGAAGCAGAACGCCGGACTATTTGATTGTCCAGCATATGGAGCCGGATCACTCGGCCAATATTCTGAATTTTCTCAAGGCCTATCCTCAAACGACTGTGGTCGCCTCCGCAAAAGCCTTTACCATGATGCAGAATTTCTTTGGAATGGATTTTGCGGATCAACGCTTGATCGTAGGGGAAGGGGATACCCTTTCTTTGGGGAAGCATACGCTGCAGTTTGTGGCAGCACCGATGGTTCATTGGCCGGAAGTAATGGTAACCTACGATCGCTTTGATAAGGTGCTCTTCTCTGCCGATGGTTTTGGAAAATTCGGTGCGTTGGATGCGGAGGAAGAGTGGCTGCCGGAAGCCCGCAGATACTATATCGGAATAGTAGGAAAATACGGTGCGCAGGTCCAGAATCTTTTGAAAAAAGCCGCCAATTTGGAAATTGAGATGATCTGCCCCCTTCACGGGCCGGTATTGAAAGAGGATCTGGGCTTTTATCTGAATGCTTATCATACTTGGTCCTCCTATCAGCCGGAGGAGGAAGGGATTGTAATCGCTTATACCTCCGTATATGGGAATACCAAGAAAGCGGCCCTGCAGCTTGGTGAAAAGCTGAAAGCCAAAGGCTGCCCGAAGGTGGTCGTTTATGATCTTGCCCGCTGCGATATGGCAGAGGCGGTGGCAGATGCCTTCCGCTATAGCAAATTGGTCCTTGCAACCACCACCTATAACGCAGATATCTTCCCCTTTATGAGAGAATATATCGATCATCTGACCGAGCGGAATTTCAGCAATCGCACCGTTGCATTGATTGAAAACGGCAGCTGGGCGCCCAATGCCGCCAAGGTGATGCGGGGGATGTTTGAGAAGAGCAAAAATCTCACCTTTATTGATACCACTGTTAAAATCCTTTCTGCTTTGAATGAGCAAAGCGGCGCTCAGCTGGAGCAGATGGCAGAGGAGCTTTGCAAGGAATATCTTGCTCAGCAGGATTCCACTGCCGATAAGAATGATTTAAGCGCGCTCTTTAATATCGGCTACGGCCTTTATGTGGTAACCTCTAATGACGGGAAGAAGGATAACGGCCTGATTGTCAATACCGTCTCTCAGGTTACCGATTCTCCCAATCGAATTGCGGTAACCATTAATAAAGCCAATTATTCCCATCATATCATCAAGCAGACCGGGAAAATGAATCTCAATTGCCTTACAGTGGATGCTCCCTTTAAGGTCTTTGAAAGCTTTGGCTTTGTGAGCGGGCGGAATGTGGATAAATTCGCAGAATGTACGCCGCTTCGCTCCGATAACGGGCTGGTCTTTTTGCCCCGCTATATCAATTCCTTTCTATCGCTGAAGGTAGAGCAGTATTTGGATTTGGATACCCATGGCATGTTTATCTGCTCGGTTACCGAGGCGAGAGTTCTCTCGGATAAGGCGACCATGACCTATTCCTATTACCATGAGAATGTAAAACCAAAGCCCGAGGTAGAAGGGAAGAAGGGCTATGTCTGCAAGATTTGCGGATTTGTCTATGAAGGGGAGCCTCTTCCCGATGATTTTGTCTGTCCATTGTGTAAACACGGCGCTGCCGATTTTGAAAAAATTAAGTAATTGGAGGAAAGAACCATGAAAGAAAGATTTTATATTTGCGAGCATTGCGGCAATTTGATCGGAATGATCCACGATGCGGGCGTTCCCATGATGTGCTGCGGGCAGAAGATGACCAAGCTGGAGCCCGGTACAACGGAAGCAAGCCTTGAGAAGCATATTCCGGTAGTAGAAGTGGAAGGAAATACCGTTAAGGTAGAGGTTGGTTCTGTGGCCCATCCCATGGCAGAGGAGCATAGCATTCTTTGGGTCTATCTGCAAACCGATCGGGGCGGCCAAAGAAAGAATCTGGAAGTAGGGGCCGAGCCGGTGGTAACCTTTGCTTTGGCCGAGGAGAAGCCGGTAGCAGTCTACGCTTATTGCAATCTCCACGGGCTGTGGAAAGCCGATATTTAATAGGGGGGAAGAGACCATGATGAACGAAAAGGTACGCGAATTATTAAACGATCAGATCAATAAAGAGCTTTATTCTGCATATTTATATCTGGATTTCTCAAACTATTTTAAGGCGCAAGGGCTGGATGGCTTTGCAAATTGGTATATGATTCAGGCCCAAGAGGAAAGAGATCATGCCATGCTTTTCTATACCTATTTGCAAAATGAAAATCAAAAGGTAGAGCTGAAGGCGATTGCAAAGCCCGATAAGACCTTCTCTTGCCATATGGACGTCTTAAAGGCAGGGCTGGAGCATGAGGAGTATGTAACCTCCCTCATCAATGATATCTACGGTGCGGCCTATGATGTCAGAGATTTTCGCACCATGCAGTTTTTGGATTGGTTTGTGAAGGAGCAGGGCGAAGAGGAGACCAACGCCAATGATCTCATCTCCAAGATGGAGCTTTTCGGCTCCGATCCCAAGAGCCTTTATATGCTCAATCAGGAGCTTGCGGCTCGTGTCTACAGCGCACCCTCTTTAGTATTATAATTGAAAGGTAAAAACGACTATGAAAAAATATGTTTGCAATGTATGCGGCTGGACCTACGATGAAGAACTGGGCGACCCCGATAACGGGATCGAGGCCGGCACCGCCTTTGAAGATCTTCCCGAAGATTTTGCCTGCCCCTTATGCGGCGTAGGGAAAGAGGATTTCAGCGAAGAATAAGAAAAAGGGATTGCTTCTATGAAGCAATCCCTTTTTTATTCATTTAGAAAGCATAACCTTATCGTTGGAAAATTCGCTTCCGCTTGCCTGCTCAAAGAGGCCGAGAAGCTGGCTGATGGTCAGCTTTTTCTTTTCCTCGCCGGATACATCTACGACAATTCTTCCCTCATGCATCATGATCAGCCGATTGCCATAGGCGATGGCATCGTGCATATTATGGGTGATCATCAGGGTGGTCAGTTTATTCTCTGTAACCAGCTTATCGGTAATCGAAAGCACCTTGGCGGCGGTTTTGGGATCCAATGCCGCAGTATGCTCATCCAAAAGCAGAAGCTGGGGCCGCTTTAAGGTGGCCATCAAGAGGGTTACTGCCTGCCGCTGACCGCCCGAGAGAAGGCCTACCTTTGCGGAAAGGCGGCTCTCAAGACCAAGCTCCAGCGTAGCAAGAAGCTCTTTATATTGCTGCCGCTCATTGCCGCGGATTCCCCAAAGCAGCTTGCGCTTGGTGCCGCGGCGGGCCGCGATGGAGAGATTCTCGGCGATCTCCATATCGGGGGCTGTCCCCTTCATGGGATCTTGGAATACGCGGCCCAAAAACTTGGCGCGCTTATGTTCGGGCATATTGGTTACGTCTACACCATCGATCTCAATGGTGCCGAAATCCGGCTTCCATACCCCTGCAATGGCATTGAGCATGGTGGATTTTCCGGCGCCGTTGCCGCCGATAACCGTTACAAAATCTCCGTCATTCAAGGTGAGATTCAGCCCGCTCAAGGCTTTTTTGGCATTGATGGTGCCGGGATTGAAGGTTTTATGCAGATTGGTGATTTTAAGCATTCGGCTCACCTCCTGCAGTCAACTCTTCTTCCGGCAGCTTCTTGGCAAAGAATTTACCCTTGAGATAGGGAACGCCCAAGAAGATCGCTACGATCAGCGCCGAGAGCATTTTGAGAAAATCGGTCTTGAGCCCTAAGAGGATGACAAAGTTATAGATGACATAGTAGACAATTCCGCCGCAAACAACGCCGATCAGGCTGACTACAAAATTAGGCTTGATCTTCAAAGAGACAGAGAGCCCGATAAAGATGGCGGCAAGGCCGATGACAATGGCGCCGCGGCCGTCGTTGATATTGGCAGAGCCCTTGTATTGAGCGAGCAAGGCGCCTGCAAGGGCAACAATCCCGTTGGAAATGGCAAGGCCTACTACTTTGTTGAATTGGACATTGATGCCCTGCGCGCGGCTCATATCGGGATTATCGCCGGTGGATTTGAGGGTCAGCCCCACCTCAGTATAGAAGAAGAGCCAAAGGACTACGATCACCAGGGCGACAATCAATCCGCCTACCAAAATGGCAAGGGGATTATTTCCCATGTGGAGCATCAATTTGAAGGAACGCACATTGAGGGCGAGCAAGGATTTTCCGCCCAGAATGGAAAGGTTGACGGAATAGAGCATCAATTGGGTCAGAATCCCTGCCAATATGGAGGGGATACCCAAGCCTGTATGAAGAAGGCCGGTAATAATGCCGGTCAATGCTCCTGCCGCAAAGGCGATCAGCACACTCAGTCCGGCGGGGACTCCGTTGGTGATCAGCACTGCGCATACACATCCGCCGGTGCAGATGGAGCCGTCTACGGTCAGATCGGCAATATCGAGAATTTTATAGGAGATATAGACACCGATCGCCATCAATCCCCAAATCAGCCCTTCTGCAATCGCGCCGGGCAAAGCGTATAAAAAAGCCATGATTTACCTCTGATTGAATTATTTATTTTCGGGAACCTCGATGCCGAGGGTGGAGCAAAGATCCTTATTATAGACAACGGAAGGAGTCAGGGTGGCGATGTCGTAATCTGCAGGAGTTTTGTTGCCCAGCAGAATTTCAGCGGCCATCTTGCCGGTCTGCTCGCCCAGTGCATAGTAGTCGATGGCAAGGCTTGCATAGCAGATGGCGCCGCCATAGCTGGTGTATACGGGGACCTTCTTATCGTTGCAGATGGTGCCGACTACAGAATCATTGTCTGCAACCGTATTGTCGGAGGGAATATAGATGGCTTTGCATTCATTGGCGGCAGAGGTGGCCAATGCCTGAAGCTCGGTGGTCTCGGAGAAGGTATAAGCCTTTACAACGATTTTCTTGCCTTCAAATAAAGCCTTAACAGCCTCATACTGAATCTTGGAGTTGGATTCATTCAAGCAGTAGATTACGCCCACCTGATCGCCTTCCTTAAGGCCTAAGGTATCGATCATCATCTGCGCCTGCTGATCAAAGGGGACGGCATCGGAAGTGCCGCTTACATTGGCGGGAATCTCGCCGGAGAAGGTATCTTTATAATCGGTAACCGAAGTGCCCAATACGGGGATGCTGGTGGTTGCATTGGCAGCGGCCAGCAGGGCGGGGGTGGCGTTGGCCATGATCAGATCCACCTTTTTGGAGGTGAAAGCATTTACAACCGTGGTGCAAAGATTGGGATCTCCTGCAACCTGAGTGTCTACCTCAACCGTCTTGCCCTCTTTCTCAAGAGCGGCAGTCAGCGCGTCGACAAAGCCTTTGGTGGCTTTATCCAAAGATTCATGCTCCATCAATTGGCATACGCCGACCGTAAAGTCTGCGCCGCTCTTGCCGCAAGAAGCAAGAGAGAAGCATGCGCCGAGGGTAAGTACCATTACCATAACAATTGCTACAATTCTTTTCATCTTAAAAATCTCCTTTTGATTTTTTTATAATTCACACGCAAGACGCGCGAAAACTACCTTAAATAAATAAAAAAGCCCTGTATTCTCCAAAATGAAGAATACAGGGACGAACTATGCAAGATAGCCGTGTTACCACTCTGCTTCACCTTTTTCTCGCAAAAAAGGCCTCATCGGGTGCGCAATTAAAGACACCTTAGCGATATAACGGTCGCACCCGTTAAAGCCTACGCAGCAAAAAGCCTTCAGCCCACAGCTAACGGAAGGAATTCACCCCTCGCTTGCGCTATTGCCTTGCACCATACGGCAACTCTCTGAAACGCTTTTTGGAGAAGATACTAATTTCCGCTCAAACGCTTTATGCAGTTATTTTAGCAAAGGAATTTTTCTTTGTCAAGAATTTTTTTGATTGGATTAATCTAATACGACAGATTTTTTCTTGCCTTTTTTGTTTTTGGGGTATTCTCTGATCCGAATGACAAAATCCAAATTGATTGCCTCCATTTGGCCGTCTTTTTCAATCAATGCCGCACCGTCAATCACTTCCTTGATGATTCCTTCGAATTGGTGATTCCCGTCGAATGCATAGATCAGACATTCTTTGCCGATAAATCTTTTTGCAAGTTCGATCATTTGAATGGGCTCCTTTCTCTTTCTTTTTTTGATCACTTTGCGAACAACCGCAAGCCTTTGGCTTCTCCATAAGAGAAATAATACGATAAAAATAATCAGAATCGGGAGGTAATGCGATATCTGCAATTTTTCAATTCCTTTCGTTTATATATTTATTAAGAAGTGTTTATGGTTGTTTGATGAATTGAAATTTACTTATTGGTTTTGTAATCAATGATTCCGATTATCCCCAAAACAACAAACGCAATAGACAAAATGAGAGTTACGATCCACTTTGTGATATTTTCGCCGCTAAAGCCAAGTATTGCAAAGGATACGATTGCAATTATACCAACGAACAGTTGAAATACCGATGAAAACAGTTGCCATTTGCTTTTCATGCGATTGATCCTCCTTTTTCAAACTAATATTTATCGGTTAAATTGTATCATAAATTTACAAACAATTCAACGCGAAGCGTTGCATGAAATCCGCCG
>JAZMZQ010000108.1:0-4289 GCA_045586045.1 Eubacteriales bacterium | reverse complement strand
TCACATCACGGAAATATTCTGCCATGGTAAGGCCCACAAGAGGGACCCGCAAGCGGGCACCGGCGGTCTCGTTCATCTGGCCGAAGACCAGAGCGGTCTTATCCAGAACGCCGGATTGCTTCATTTCATTGTAAAGGTCATTTCCTTCACGGGAGCGTTCCCCTACGCCTGCAAAGACAGAATATCCATCATGCTCGAAGGCAATATTACGGATCAATTCCATGATCAGAACGGTCTTTCCTACGCCTGCACCGCCAAAAAGGCCGATCTTTCCGCCCCGCACATATGGGGTCATCAGATCGATTACCTTAATACCGGTCTCCAAAATTTCTTCCGCCGCCACAATATCGGAAAAACGAGGGGCCGGATGATGAATCGGCCATTTTTCCGAAGCATTGATGGGCTCATCCCGATCAATGGGGCGGCCGGTAACGTTCACCATTCTGCCAAGGGTCTCTTTTCCTACGCAGACGCTGATGGGGGCGCCGGTATCCACAGCAGTCAGCCCGCGGGACATACCATCGGTAGAATGCATGGAAATGCACCGCACCTCACCATTCCCGAGATGCTGAGAAACTTCCAAGACATATTCTTCCCCATTATGCTCAATGGTTACTGCATGAAAAATATCCGGCAGTTCAAGGGGATCAAATAATATATCGACCACCGGACCGGTGATCCGAAGGACCATACCTTTAGAGCCTTTTGCCATGTTGATTCCTCACTTAACTTTCTGCGCCTGATTCAAACGCATTTTTTCAAATATCGCACATAAATACAGTGTAAATTTACACTTTAGAACGATTCCTCCCGTTCGGAGGAGGTCTCGATTACATCAGCAGTTACGGCGCTCTGCCGCTGGCGATTGATCTGCCCCTCCAAGCGGGTGCAATAATCGGTAGCGGTATCGAAGGCGGCACGCATGGTCATCAAGGTAGCCGCCTGCGCTCCCAAGGCCGATTCCAATACCAGCTCATAAAACATCCCATGAAATACATTGCGGGCGATCTGCTCCGCAAGGGTCGCCTGATCCGGCACAAACAGGCTATTGGAAGCCTCATGCCCGCCTTTGCCGAAAAATTCCCGCATCACCGGCTGCTGGAGCATCATATTCCGATATTGGGGATAGACCACCATGATCTTGCCGATTCTGCCTTCTTTTCGCCATAAAAGAAGCTCATCCAAAAGCTGCGATGCCTCCTCAATAGAAGGCACATCACCAAAGACTACTTCCTTTTCTGCAGGCATTTTTTTGCTTTTGAAATATTGAATTGCCTTTTTGCCGCAAGGAATCAGCCGATAAGCGCCAAGCTTTTCCGCTTGGCTTTTCGCATACTGCAGCACCTCTGAATTAAAGCTGCCGCAGAGGCCTTTATTCCCTGCAATAACCACCAGCGCCGCCGGCGCATCCGGCTGCCCTTCGCCTACAATCTCTAAAAATGCATCGCCAAACTGCCGATACATCTGCTCGCATTGCTTTCCATAGGCGGAATAGCCGCTATATACACCGTTTAATTTGGAGAATTTAACGGTGGAGATGGTTTTCATTGCTTTCGTCAGCTTTTGGGTGGAACGAATGCCTCGAAGCTGCTTTTTCAAACTTTGAATGGCTGCCATGGTTTATGCCCTCTCTGAAAAGGAGGCCAAGGCAGCGCGAATCTCCTCCAGCAAGGCTTGATCTGCCTTCGCACCGGCTTTCAAACGCTCCACAATAGAGACGCAGGCTTTACTGAAATAAGCGATCAGCCCTTGCTCAAAGGCCGCCATTTCTTCCAAGGAAAGATCATCTGCATAGCCTTCCGATACTGCAAAGAGCAGCAAAGCCTGCATCCAATCCTCCAAGGGTTGATATCGGCCCTGCTTCAGCGCCTCCATCAGATGAGCGCCTGCATTCAAGGTCTTTTTGGTATCCTCATCTACATCGGCACCAAGCTGAGTGAAATCCGCAAGCTCTCGATATTGGGCCAGCTTGGTTCTCAGCGAGGAGGCCATCTGCTTCATCAGCTTGGTCTGGGCAGCCCCGCCCACACGGGAGACCGAAAGGCCCACATTGATTGCCGGCCGTTGCCCCTCATGGAAAAGCTCACTTTCCAAGAAAATTTGACCGTCGGTAATCGAAATTACATTGGTGGGAATATAAGCCGAGATATCTCCTGCCAAAGTTTCGATAATAGGAAGTGCGGTAATGGAGCCGCCACCGAATTTTTCAGAAAGCTGCGCCGAGCGCTCCAGCAATCTGGAATGAAGGTAGAAGATATCGCCGGGATAAGCCTCACGGCCGGAGGGGCGGTGAAGCAAAAGGGAAAGCTCACGATAAGCCACAGCATGCTTGGAAAGGTCGTCATAGATGATTAATACATCCTTGCCCGAATACATAAAGTATTCCGCCATGGCAGTGCCGGAGAAGGGGGCAATATACTGCGTTGCAGCAGAGCCCGAGGCATTTGCCGCCACGATAATGGTATAATCCATGGCGCCCTGCTGCTCCAAGCGCTCCTTGATCTCGGCAATAAAGGTCTCCTTTTGGCCGATCGCCACATAGATGCAGATGGTATCTTTCCCTTTTTGATTGATGATGGCATCTAAGGCGATGGCGCTCTTTCCCGTCTGCCGATCGCCGATGATCAGTTCTCTCTGGCCGCGGCCGATGGGAACCAAAGCATCAATAGCTTTAATACCGGTATGAAGCGGCCTGCCGACGGGGGCACGATCGGGGATCCCGGGGGCCGGATGCTCTACGGGGCGGGTCTCGGAATAGGAAAGATGGCCCATTCCGTCTACAGGATTGCCCACCGCATCCACTACGCGGCCCAATAAGCTCTCGCCCACCGGCACCGAGGCAATTCTGCCCACGCGGCGCACCTTGCTGCCGCTTTCAATATTTTCATATTCACCAAAGATGACGCAGCCGATTCGGTCGGGCTGAATATCCAGCACCATTCCCCGCTCACCGCATTCAAATTCCACAACCTCACCATACATGATATCTGCCAAGCCATCCATCCAGCAGATTCCATCGGACACCTGCAATACACGGCCCAGCTGATAGACATGAATTTTCGGTACAACAGAGCAAGCCTTTTCGGAAAACTCCGCCAAGACTTCCTTTGCGGCTTCTTCAGAGGTGATAGGCTCCTTTTTAATGCCGCTTTCAAATTGATATAATTCTTCGGACACGGTCCCATCGTAGACCGTATCCCCGATACGCAGACGAAGGCCGCCGATAAAGCCAGGTTCCTGCAATACCCAAAGAGAGGTTTTTCCGCCGACTGTATCCAAAAGGGCGGTGGTTGCTTCGTCCACCCGCTTCACCAAAGCCTCATCAAGGGGATGGGCAGAGATCATGGTAACATAAAGCACATCATGGCGCTTCAAATATGCCATGTCTCCGGGAGTAAGCTTAATCATCCCCAAGATCTTCTCTACGATCGCCTCTTCTTTTGCTCTCATTTTAGAAAGATAGGGCTCCTTGGAGAAAACCTCTGCCACATTCTTTTCCAATACTTTGAAAAATTCTTTTTTTACCTTATCGATCATAATGCGATGGATTTCATCACATTCCCGCTTTCCAAAGGCCTTCATCCGCGCAAGTTTTTGCTCAGCAGCAAGGCGCTCTTCTGCCACCTTTTTGGATTCGGGAAGAGCGGCCTCCATAGGCTCCAAGGCGGGCAGTTCGGGCAGTTCTGCCTTTTCCAGCGCTTCCGCCTCATCCAGCTCTCGCATGATCCTTTCGCGGCGGGTAGAGAAAAGACCGATGATGGTCTTGCGGCAAAACAATATGATGATCCCTGCAAGGATCAGAAAATTGATAATCACATATTGAATTTCCATATTATCAGTCCTTTGTCATACACTCGGCAAAAGAGCGTGCAAGAGCAGGCCCATGGGCGCTGAGAATCTGCAGGATCTCTTTTCGCTCTGCATCGGCCTTGGCATGGCTATAATCCAGCTCACGGATTCGCTCTTTCTTTGCCCCATCAATTGCAAGCTTGCTTTCGATACGAATCTTTTCAAGGGCATCCTTCATCTGCTTTTGGCGCTTTTCATGAGCGGCTTGGCGCTGCTCCATCAGCTTTGCCTCATGCTCTGCAGCAAGCCGCTCATATTCTTCTTTTTTAGCAACGGCCGCCGCAATCTTCTCTTTTCGGCGATCCATCAGCTGAAGGACCGGCTTAAAGAGCAGATGATGAAGGATCACCATCAGCAAGCAAAAGCAGATGATGGTCCATATTGTAACAGATATTTGAATGGTCATAAAGCACCTATTATACCTTTGCCACCAGCATAAA
>JAZMZQ010000107.1:0-2077 GCA_045586045.1 Eubacteriales bacterium | reverse complement strand
GAAAATATCGTTGCCGAAGCAACGTCCCAGCCATTCGGTGTTGAGAATGGGGCGGCCCTCTTTTTTCAGTCGTTTGATGATTTTGATATGCTCGTTATAGCCCCTATAAAAATGATAGGAAATAATATCGGAATGGTCCAGTGCATATTGCTCAACCGCGGGTAAGGGTTTATTTTCATCTCCCGTCATATGAAAAACGCCCGCGGTCAGAGGTTGGATGGGATCGATTTTGCGCACTAACTCAAAAAGCGCCTTTAAATTCGGAAGGGTGACTTCAGCGCGGCGGCTGTTGCCCGGCTCATTATAAACATCCCAAATGCAGATCCGTTCATCCTCTTTATATTTGGTAACGATCTCTTCCACCATTTTGAAATAATCTGCCCGCTTTTCGGGATCGTCTAAATAAAAGTGAGGGGCCGGGCCCTGGTGCATAGTACTATGCTGAGAATGCTTCTTCCCACCGTGGTAGCCCCAATCGTAGGTTTGCTCACCGACATAGGGCTCTTTCCAAAGCTCTGTTTTGGGAGGCATACAATCGTTAGCCAAAACGATCATGCAGGATATACCATATTTTGCGCAAAGTGAGAGATAACGGTCAAAACGCTGCATAAATCCGTTGTGCTCTTCTTTCCAAACGACGTATTCGAGTATCAGACGAACGGTGTTAAAGCCCGTTTCCTGCATCAGTTTTAATTCTTCCTCGGTGGTCTTGAAACGCTCCTCAAAGCCCAGCGCTTGCCACTGGTCTACACGATTTGCACAGTCAGCGCTCATGTAGTTGCAGCCACGCATCCAAGGGCGCTCATTATACCAATCCCAAATTCTTTCTTTACTCCATCTCATTTGCTTGACATCTCCTTCATAGTATTCTATAATAATTATCTAATCAAATGGATGGATATTCAAGCAAAAACAGGCTATATTATAGCCAAAAAGTTAGGTGAACAAATGAAATATCATAGGGAGAATTTTTCCGGCGTTTATGATTTTCGCTGCAATTATCATGATGGTTGGGCGGTGGAGGCGCATCTGCACGAGTATAGTGAGTTGCTTTATTGCAAAACGGGTGTCTGCGAGATTTCGGTCGATGGCAAAAAAATCATCCTTTCGGAAGGAGAGCTTATCTGGCTTCCGCCCAATTCTGTTCATCAATTTCATAAAACCGATGCTCAGCTGATTTGCGCGGTTTTTTCAAGAGATTTTATCCCTGTTTATTTTCATTTATTGGAGGAGAAAAGAATCGTTCCCGCGCCCGTGAAGGCGGAGGAATTGAGAGAGATCCTGGATAATCTTCCTTTGCTGAAGGATCAATCGCTCCTTCTGATCAGCGGGTATCTGAATCTCATCTGCGCAAAGGTGATGGAGAAAGCGGTTTTTGAAGAAAATAATCGGTTGGATGGGGCGCTTTATCAAAAGGTGATTTCCTATATCTCCGAGCATTTTCGAGAAGACATCTCTTTGAAAAGCATTGCGCGGCATTTTGGTTATAATGAAAAATATCTTTCCCATACGCTTCATTCCTTGACCGGTATTCATTTCAGTAAGCTTCTCTCCCTTTATCGCATCGAGTATGCTCAAAAGCTTCTGCGGGAGCAGATGATCACTGTTTCGCAGGTTGCCGCAGAAAGCGGATTTTCTGCAATCAATACTTTCAACCGTGCCTTTAAGGAAACCGTTGGAAAATGTCCTCTGGAATATAGAAAAGCATCCCGAAAATAATCGGGATGCTTTTGCTATTGGGCGGCGGAGAGCATATTTTCAATAAAGATGCCGTAGCCGGCGGTGGGGTCGGAGATGAGGACGTGGGTGACGGCGCCGATGAGCTTGCCGTTTTGCAAAATCGGCGAGCCGCTCATTCCCTGGACGATGCCGCCGGTGGCGGCAAGCAGCTCGGGGTCGGTGACCTGAATGCAGAGATTACGGTTTTCGGAAAGATTATTGTTGATCTTGGTGATCTGAACGGTATAGGCCTTTGGGGTGCTGCCGCGGACGGTGCTGAGGATCTGCGCCTCGCCCACCTGAATCTCGTTTTTGAGGGCAACGGGATAGCTGACACCGCTGAACTCGGTGGTGGCGT
>JAZMZQ010000106.1:0-9982 GCA_045586045.1 Eubacteriales bacterium | reverse complement strand
GCATCGGAATCCAAACTGACGGTGGAGGATGTCTATACCGACGAGGCAGTTACTGCTAATATGCAGGGTGCTTCCGGTTGCACTATCGATACTTCTCCCAATGCCATAACCTCCGGCGAGGCGGCATACGGTGCCAACGCGGCGGCAACTGCCGATTCCATTTACTATTGGAGAACGGAAGAGGGCAAGGTTGTTCTGAGCGATCTCGCCAATTCCACCCATAAGGCAGAGCTGGTTGTGAATGGCAAGGTGGTGAAGAGCTACTATGCCAACGGCGGCGAGAAGGTCGTTATCGGCCTTGAAGAAGATCCTGCTGCTACCTTCCATATGGAAGGCGGAAGCAGCGGATCGGTCAGCGGCAGAACCCTGACCATGCCTACCGACGGCACTGTTGCCAGAGTGGTTGTTACTCCTTCTGATGAAGACATCTTTGCAGCCTACGATTATACTTCGGTTTCTGCTGTAGATACCTCTGCAGCCCGCACCGAGGCCAACTTCACCGTAGCCAATGCCACCGAGTGGATGAAGGTTCATAGCAACCTTTCCTACTTCAATGTTGATGGAGTTACCATCCATTTGATTGCAGATATCGATCTGGGCGGCATTACGAACTTCAACGGCTTTAATGCTGCAACCTTTAATATGGACGGGCATAATCATACCGTATCTAATTGGAGCCATTCCAATACCATTGGTATGTTCCCCAACTATGTGGGCGGTACCATCAAGAATATGACGGTTGAAAACTGCCATGTGGGCGGCGGTTATGGTCGTGCGCTGATCTGCGGTAACGATATCAAGGGCAATACGGTGATCGAAAATGTCGATGTGAAGAATTGCTCTGTTTCGGAAAATTCCGATGCAAACTTGGGCGGTATCTTCTCCGGTCGTGTAAACGGCGCTTATACCTTAGAGGTGAAGAACTGCTCCGTTATCGATACGGAGATTAAGACCAAGGTCAACGGTTTCACCAACTCCGGTATCATCGCCGGTCGTGTTGCCCATGGTGCTACCTATAAGGTTGAAAATCTCTTTGTAGATGGTTTCCAAAATAACGCGTTCCCCGATACCACTCAATCCAAGGGTAACGGTATCATCTTCGGTAATACCGAGGGTGCTGCTACTGTTACTGTAAAGGATGTAGTAGTTCTCAATAGCGGTGGTACCTATGCCAGCGTATTTTATGAATGGGCGATGAGCGCCTCTCCTGTTATCAGCGTTGAGAATCTGATCGCTGTAAACAATAATTCTCCCGCTATCATTTCCGGTATCGAAGGGCAGATGGCTGCCAATAAGCTTTCTTTCAAGAATTGCTATACCGATGAACCCGTTAAGGCATTGACCTTTGGCTCCAGTAATACCGTCTCTGCTACTGCAAATGCCTTTAGTGGCATTTTCGATTTGGCAGAGGCCGATATTAAGGGCGGTAAGGCGGCCGGAATTTCCACCGAATTTGTCGCTGATGCCGGCTTCTACCTTACTACCGATGATGGCATGGAGGCAGGTACCGAAGCCAACGCCACCCGTAGAGTAAGCTATCAGGTCGGCGGCCGCGAAATAGGCCATGCTTATGCCAACGGCGGCTCTCAGATCACCTTAGGGCTTGCAGCTGATCCCAAGGCTACCTTTGCTCTGGGCGCAAACGATGCAGGCACCTTGGATGGTAAAACCTTGACTCTGCCGACGGTCGGTTATATGGTTGTACCCATTACGGTCAGCACGGCAGACGACGCTTTGGCAACCGTTTACGGTTACCCTGCGATTACCACCGTAACCTCTGCCGAGACGCACACCGCGAAGAACTATACCATTGCGAATGTAGATGAATGGTTGCATTTCTATACCATCTATCAACATTTCACAACCACCGATACCGTTCATATTATTGGTACAATCGATCTGGAGGGTATTACTGCGGCGACGCTTAATGGGATAAACGGTTCCGGTGCGTATACCAGCATCATGAACCCTGCCTTCTCCTTGGACGGCCATGGCCATACCATTAAGAATTGGGGTACGAAAGATTCGCTGATGGCAACTGCCGGTTTGATCCGAATCCAAGACCCTTCTGCAGATTGCTTGAAGTCCATTAAGAACCTGAACTTTGAAAATTGCCATACCACCGGCTCCGGCGGCCAAAATACTGCATTGATCTTCTCCTATTGGGGCGGAGATGCCGGCTACGACTATATGGCCGATGAGTTTACCATGGAAAATGTCCATGTAGAGAATTGCTCGGTCAGGGGTGAAGCCGGTTGGAATGCAATCTTCATGAACGCTTACGCTAAAAAGAATGGTGCGTATACCGTCAACATGAAGAACTGCTCTTTGATCGACAGTGTCCTGACCCCGACTGGTACGGGCACCGGTCAAAATGGTTTCTTGATGGGCAAGGTTGTTAACAATCAAAGTAAAAGCGCAACCTATAATTTCAGCAATATTTATGTAAGCGGGAATACATTTAATGCGGCCAGAACAAGTGCGTATTATTATGAAACGATGCTGATCGGTAATGCTGAGAAGACTTATGTGAAGGTTAACCTTAACAACATCTTCATGGACGGCAATACAGCAAATTATAAGGCTCCGCAAATCGGCTATATTATGAATGCCTCAGACACCGGTGCAAATAATCCGACTATGAATGGTATTGTTATTCAGGATAATACCTTGACTACTGCTGCTACCGAAACCGTCCGAGGGATCATTACCACCATAAGAGATGTCGGTGGTGCTGTTTTGAACAATGTCTATACCAATGATACTAAGGTAACTGTAAACAGCGCCGAATTAGTCAACACTTCTAGTCAAAGTAATGTGCTTACCGCAAAGGTCGGCGATAGCTATATGACCAGCGGTGAGGCAGCCTCTGCATTGAATACAAATGCAACTGCCAATACGGTATTCTACTATACCACCACCGAGGATGGTGTAGAGCTTGGCACTGAGGCCAATGCTACTCGCAGAGTGAGCTATCAGGTTGACGGCCGTGAGGTTGCCCACGCTTATGCAAACGGCGGTGATCAAATCACCCTGAGCTATACCGCTCCTTATGCAACCACTCTTAGCGCCGTTGCGGGCAGTTTGGACGGCAATGTCCTGACCCTGCCTACCGAAGGCTATATGATCGTTCCCGTTGCAGTAACGCCTACAAGCAGCGAGATGCAGACGGTTTATGGTTATCAAGGGGTTAAGGAGATCTCCTCCAACGTTACTTCCGGCAACTATACCATCGCCAATGCAGAAGAGTGGATGTATGTAGCCAACCATACTTCGTATTTCAGTAATCTGGAGGTTACTCTCCATCTGATCGGTGATATTGATTTCTCCGAGACAGTGGCAAAGAATTTCACCGGTTTCCAAAATGTGAAATTCAGCTTGAACGGCCACGACCATACCTTGAAGGATTGGAAGCCTACTTCTAATGCAAACGGTCTCTTCAATACCAATGGCGATGCCGGTATGAAGTTTATTAAGAACTTTACCATTGATAATGCGGATGTGAAGCTTAATACCTGGGCAGCCCTTGTATTTGGATCTACCTCTAATGCCGCAAATAATGCAGGCTATTATGCAAACTTTGAGCTTAGCGGAATCCATGTGAAGAACACTACCGTCAGAGCAACCGGTAACGGTGCAACGGCTCTCTTCGGTGAGTATCGCCGCAATGCCAATGTAGCGACTACCGTAACGGTTCGCGATTGCTCCTTTGAGAAGGTAGATGTGATTGGTACCGGTTCTTCCGCAAACCATGGTATGATCTTCGGCCGATTGGATAAGGGTGCTACCTTTAATATCTATGATATTTATATCAATAACTGCAGCGTTACCAATGCATCCAACTCCGGTATTGTAGGAAGCGGCTTGGAGGCCGGTACTCTGTATGCTCAGAATATCGGTGTCTTTAATAGCACGCATACCCCTGTCGCAGGTCAGGATGCCCATCTCTTCTGCGTCCAGATCGGCGGTACAATAGTCTTCCGTCATAATATCTTCGCAGGCAATACCTTAAACAATGGCGAAGGTTACGGTAAGTATGTCATTGGTGGTGCTAATGGCGGCAACGCTGTTGTCGGCAACAGTTCTTCGATCAATAATACCAACCAATGTGATGATCCTGCACTTACGGAAGCGCATTATGCCGGCACCTTGGCCGGTGCGGTAAAAGGGCAGGATGGTAAGTATTTGATGAAGGGCCTCACCGATGAGGACTTTGCCAACGGTGCAGTTGCTTATACCAATAATGGCTATAACGCTGATCTTCTTGCAAACCGTACCCTGTTCTGGACCATCAAGGATGGCCAGATCGTCCCTGCCGATGGCAATCAGACCAGAAAGGTTACCTTTACCGTAGTGGATGAAGAAGGCAATCCTTCCACCTCGCAGGTATATACCTACTATACCGGCTCTGATAAGAAGTTCACCAGAGCGTTTGATGAGTATCTTTATGAGAACTATACCTGGACCGACGGCACAGGCGAGAAGTATACATTGGATAAAGAATTCACCTCCGATGTTGCTTATACCGCAGTCGGCTTGGTATTGGATGAGCTGCAGGCAGCCCTCAACTACTTCACACGCAAAGATCTTGAAAAATACTTTGTAGATGGTAGCGAGATTGAGGGTATCATTTCCGATGTAAACGGAAAGATCTCTACCAATGAATATCAGGATAAGGAAAATGCGGTCCCCGGTGTGGGTGCGGCTGCTCTTGCGAAGGATATCGCAGTTCTCAAAGCCCGCCAGGGCACCTATCAGACCCCCAATGGGGATTACAGCAACGTTCCTACGGTTGCCATGATCGGCACCTATGCAGATTCTCCCAACTATACCATCAATAGTGAAGCAGAACTTCTGACTGCTAAGTCCAATGAGAAGAAGTATCCCAAGGGCTCTACTTTGCATCTGATGGTAGATCTGGATCTGACCGATGTTTCCTTTGCAGGCTTTACCCGCCCGCTCTTCGATTTCGATGGTCATAATCATACCATCAGCAATTGGACCTATGATGGTGGAACTACCTACGGTATTGCATTTATTTCCAGAGGTGAGACCTGCAATATTAAGAACTTGACCTTCGATAAAGTTACATTGACCGGCGGTAATCATTCTGCCATCGTTTATGCAAGCCATAATGATGATAATACCAATTACGGCGCAAGCGCAGAAAATCCGGCCAATATCAACGGGGTTTTGACAATTGATAATGTTCATGTTAAGAATTCCACGTTGAATGCAAATGGTACCGATCAGTTTGCGATCTTCGTTTCCAATGCACAGAATGGCAGAACGAAGATGGCGATCAATAATTGCTCCATTTTGGATACTACTTTGCAGGATACCGATGGAACCTCCTCGAATATGTCGGGATTCCTGGCGCGTATCTATGCGGCAAATGTAAAACTATCGATTACCAATTGCTATGTGGAAGGCTTTACGCTGAATGGCGGTAATAGAAATGTTTCTCTCTTCTGCGGTCAGACCGAGACCGTTGGTAATGATTATACGCTTCAAAATGTTGCGGCATATGATTGCGAACTGAACGCTGATGAAAATATCTATGTGCTTGGTAGAAGATCTATACATGGCGTCCAGAACCATAATTTGCAGAACATTTTGCTCAGCAATGTAATCTCTAACGCAGGTGGTACAGCTTACTTGTCCATCGGCAATGTGGATAACTATACCTTTAAGGTTAACGAAACCACAGACGCCGGCCATAAGATGACCAATATCTATGTGGACCAAGCAACCTATGATTGCTTCAATGCGGAGTATGACGGCGTGATCTACCCGATCTACTTCTACCATAGTGCTACCCCGGCGGCAGATAAGATGCCCGATAAGAATGTCTACATGCCCACCATTTTGGAGGCAGAAGAGTTTACCAACGGTAAGGCGGCTTGGCGTGCAAACAGCGTAACCAAGACCGATACTTGGCTGGTCGGCGATCTGGAAGCCCCTGCAAATGCAGAGGATACCGATACCGATTATGCAACTCCCATCAAGGGCGAAGGGCTCAGCGCTCCCCGTCAGGTTCTGCTAACCGATAATCGGACCGCTACTCCCAATACCACCGAGCACTACAGTGCAGGCGACGGTCTGCTCAATGCCGAGGGTAAGGAGCGGATGGGCAGCTTTAGCTGGCTGGATGCAGAGAGCAACGCTTATGATGCGACTACTCCCACTCCCTTCACTGCCGATAAGGCCCTCACGTTGGAGGAAATTGTCAGCGTGAGTGTGGCTTGGGATGCCATCGAGTTCGTCTATTACTACGGCGAATGGGATGAGGATAATCTGGAATGGATCAACAACAGATGGGAACTTGCAGAAGAAAGTTCCAATCTTATCACCCTCACCAACAACGGTACGGTCTTTGTAACCGCCACCATCGGCTATACATCCACTGCCGAAGGCGCAGGCATCACCGGTTCCTTTACCGATGGTGAAGGCAACGCTGCCGATACTTCTGCGATTCCCATGAATGCAGATGGCGGCGCAGCAAACCATAATTACCAATTCAATATCTCCGGCGAGCCCGAGGGAGAAAAGACCGGTGTTCAAACCATTGGTACCTTGAAGGTAACCTTGGCAACTCCCTGAGTAGGATGAAGGAGAATAAGAAATGGCAAATCAAGAAAATACCCATGTAAAGAAAAGTAAAAGAAAAGTAGCCACGCTGATTCTGATCATTACATTGATTTTGCTCTTAATCAGCAGCTGCTGCGTGTCCCTTTGGGCCATCTTCCTTCGGGATGATGTGCCCACTGTGGCACCCGATTATGCCCCCCCTGTCCTGGAGCCCAATGCGAAGCCTACGGATGAGCCGGAGGATACGCCTAA
Organism: Eubacteriales bacterium; assembly: GCA_045586045.1. Classification (GTDB taxonomy): domain Bacteria; phylum Bacillota; class Clostridia; order Oscillospirales; family QAKW01; genus QAKW01. The sequence continues at coordinate 3,139 of JAZMZQ010000106.1, read as the reverse complement.
ATATGAATCCGAAGAGGGCGGCGGCAAGGTAACCATTAGTTATGAGACGGATATGACCATTGATCTTTCCGATGGAAAGGTCTATTGGAAATATCGCCATCCCAAAGCTTCCAATCAGGACGTAGTAGTCCAATTGATTATTCAGGACCGCCTGATCTTCAAAACCGGCTTGATTAAAGCGGGCAATGAGATCAAGGTCTTGGATCTCAATGGCGAGCAGGTCCAGATGGGAGTCGGCAACTATACCGGCAGGGTAGAGCTTTATTACTACCATCCCGAGACCGGTGAGCGCGCCGCATTAAGTACAGACCTGACCAATCTTTCGATTAAGGTTCAGGAATAATTCTTTAAGGTCTTTATCACCCGCCCCATGGCAAGGCATGGGGCAGATGAAGAAGATAAATAATTTTTCAAAAAATTTTTCTTGAAAGGAAATTACTACAATGAAAAAGTTTATCGCTATTATCGCTGCTATCGCTATGATCGCTACCATGAGCGTATCCGTATTTGCTGCTGCTGGCAATCTGAATGACAGTAATGCTACCACCGGTTTGACCCAGAACGTTTCTGCTACCTATGTTGAGTCCACCGGTAAGGCTTCCGATGAGATCCATATCGATGTAACCTGGACTGACGTAGCATTTGAGTTCGAAGCTGCTGACCAGTACTGGGATGAAGATGCTACGGCTTGGAAAGATGACGTAGACGGCGGCGAATGGTCCGATGACACTGCTATCGTTAACGTTGCTACCCGCTCCTCCAAGGGCGTTACCGTTACCGTTGGTTACACCGAGGATGCTGTAGCTGCTACCTTCGACGAGACCAGCGCTATTTTGGTTGCTGCTGATGCTGATGAAGGCCTGAAGGCTGCTACCTTCACTCTGACTGTTGATGCTGATCCTGCTCAGACCATCGCTGAAGATGCTACCGCTGGTTCCATCAAGGTAACTGTTGCCTAAGTTAAAATTTTAACTTAATTTCAGCCCTAAGGCTGCAAAAAAATATTTTGCAGCCTTGGGCTAAAGCAAACTAAATAATCAGGACGGCGGCGCCCCTTGCATCGCCGCCGTCCCGCAAAACCTTTTGATGATTTTTGAATCTTATAGAATAAAAATGCCGATCATTCTATAAGATTGAGCAATCATAGAGAAATGAGTAGAATATGAATTATAAGAAGAGAATTAAAAAGTGGATCAAAGAGCAGAAGCTGCTTGCAGCCTTAGGGGCGGCTTGCCTGGTTTCCTTGATTGCCATGGCAATCATCCTTGCCAATCCCAAGACGGTGCAGGCGCCCTTTGAAGCCCCCACCTATGAGCAGAGCGCAGAAAAAGGGGAGCCGAAGGTGCCGGAGAACTTAGGCTGGAAGCTTCTCTACCAAGAGGGGATGCAATTTAAGGCAGGCGTCTGCGGCAATTTGAAATTTGAAGAAAGGGCAGCGCAGATTTATTTTACCAACCCTGCGGAAAATTCCGTCCATATGAAGCTGCGGATCACCAATGAGAAGGGCAAGATTCTGGCCGAAAGCGGCTTGCTTCGCCCCGGTGAGTACCTCAAATCCATTGAGTTTACCAAGAAACCCAAGGCAGGGCAGAAGATTAACATGAAGGTGATGACCTATGAGCCGGAAGATTTTACCAGCGCAGGGTCGATCAATCTTGCGACCACCATTCAATAAATATTGATTTATAGGAGGCAAATATGAAAAAAATATTATCCTCGGCTATGATCTTGATGATGATTCTTTGCTGCGCAACCCCTTGCTTTGCGGCAAAAGACACCCTCAATAATGAGAAGCTTTCCGCATCCATGGATGTGGAGGCGAAATATATCCGCCTTTATACAGAAGAGGAAGGCTATACCACCATTAAAGGGGAGGATGGCAAATTTTCCGAGACCACCGATAGCGGCCTGAAGGTCGAGCTGGAGGCAGAGGAGGAGAAACTTTCTCTGATCGTCCATGAGGTTACCGCCGAGGATCGCGAGGCGGCAAAGTGGTTCCAGATGCATTTTCTGGGCGCAGGGAACATTGCACCCTTGGAATTCTTTTTGGCAGATGAGAACGGTGTGCGCCATGAATTAAAGGCGGGGACCGAGATTACCCTGACGGGCCTGAAGGAAGGGCAGTATGTGGTACGGATGTCCTCGGATGGCCATAAGGATCGGATTCCAGAGGCGGTCGTAAATGGGTCGATCACCTTTAAGACCACGGAGGCCGCTCACTACTATGTCGTCGTAACGCCGAAGATCGGCGGCAGCGGCGAGGGCGAGAGCGAGACCCAAAAGCCCGAGACCGAGAAACCCGAGACCGAAAAGCCTGAAACCGAAAAGCCTGAAACCGAGAAACCCGAAACCGAGAAACCCGAGAATACTACCGGCGAGCCGGATACGGGAGACCATAGCCATCTTTGGCTTTGGATTGGTTTGATGGGCGTAAGCTTCGCAGGAATGATCGTGGTTGGGAGAAAGATGAAGAAAGCGTAAGCCAAAGATGGCTATGGAGTGAAATTGATGCTTCGCATCAGTGAAGAGTGAAATTCGCTTCGCGAGTGAAATTGATGCTAAAGCATCAGTTAAGGAAAAAACTTGCCAAAGGCAAGTTTTGATTGGAAAAGGAGCTGCGAAAATGGCAGATAGTCCTTTGAGAAATCTCGGAAAGAGATTTGCCAAGGCGATTGTATTATTGGCAAGAGAGCTTCGTAAAATCGAGCCTGTTTTATCCAATCAATTGCTGAGAGCAGGCACTTCTATCGGTGCAAACATTCATGAAGCGCAATATGCGCAAAGCGGCGATGATTTTGTCTCAAAGCTCAAAATTGCCCTCAAGGAATGTTATGAGACCGAATATTGGCTGGAACTCCTTTTTGAGACTGATTGTATCGAGAAGCGGCTCTATGAAGAGATGCAAGATGATTGCGGCAGCATCAGAAGAATGTTGATCTCGTCCATCAATACAACAATTAAAAACCGAACCTAAAAAAATCCATCGGCAAGCAAAAATGCCGATGGATTTCTTTTTATAATCAAAACTTGCCTTTGGCAAGTTTTTTCCTTAACCGACCGCTCATAAGCGGTCGATTTCACTGCGCCCAGCGGGCGCAATTTCACTCTTCACTGATGAAGTCGGATCGTAGCCATGTCG
>JAZMZQ010000105.1:0-15422 GCA_045586045.1 Eubacteriales bacterium | reverse complement strand
ACCTTATGTTGCTTTTTTAGCACTATTTGTGAAATCTTTTTGAATTCGTCAGTATCCCTCATCTAAAATGCACAAATTCATCGTTTTTTTCGCAAACAAAAAAGAGCGGTATGAGGCATACCGCTCTTTTTTTGAAGATTTATTTCAGAATTTCTCTCATTTTGGCAATATTTTCTTCGATGGTTGCTTCCTTGAAGAAAATCGAAGAAGTGCCGCCCACAAAGATATTAGCGCCTGCTTCTTTCATCCGCTTGGCATTCTCAAAGCTGACATTGCCATCGCACTCAATTTCCACATGAGAATACCCTTTTTCATCAAGATATTTACGCAGAGCTGCGATCTTCTCGAGAGTGCTCTCGATCAGCTTTTGGCCTGCAAAGCCGGGATTTACCGTCATGACCAAGACCCCATCCAAAAGATCTAAGACATTCTCCAAAGCCGCGATCGGTGTGCCGGGATTGAGGACCGCCATTGCTTTCGCGCCCCGCTCTTTAATAGCCAGCAGAGCCTTATGGAGATGAGGAGTGGCCTCACAATGGACCGCTACATAGTCCCCTTCCCCAAAATCGAGCCAAGAAAGCTTCTCTTCCGGACGCTCAACCATCAGATGAATATCCATCGGAATAGAGGTATGCTTTTTCAGCTGCTTGACAAAATCCGTACCAAGAGTGAAATTGGGGACAAAATGGCCATCCATGATATCTACATGGATATACTCAATACCCCCTTGCTCAAAAGCAGCGATGGTCTCTTTTAATTCAAAGAAATCGACGCACATTACGGAGGGAGAGATCTGCATTTTCATTTTTATTTCTCCTCATTCATATTAAGCATTACTTTATTGAAAAATTCTTTACGCGCCTTCATCAGTTCAAAAGCATCATGGACCTGAGACAAGGGGAATTTATGGGTGATCAAAGGCTTTATATTCAGTTTCCCCTCGGCAATGGCTTTAAGGCTTTCCTTCCAATCATTCTGCAACTCGCTATAGGAAGAATTCCATGTGCCGAGCACCTTCAGCTCTTTACGCAGAATATGCCAATATGTCGCCTGAGAGAGGACGACCTCGCCTGCAGGATTGCCCATCAGAACCATTCTGCCGAAGGGTTTGATGGCGGAAAGGCATTTTTCAATGGCGTCGCTATAGCCTGTCCCCTCCAAAACGCAATCAATCACAACGCCTTCGGTATATTCCTTAAAGCCCATGGATTTTGCGAATTCAATCTTTCGATCATCAATATCGAAATAATAGACATCCTTCGCGCCGAAGAGCTTTGCCCATTGGCCTGCAATAATGCCGATCGGGCCTGCGCCGGAAATCAGAAGATTCTCGCCCTCTTGAATTTCCAACTTACCGATGGCATGGCGCCCTACCGATACAGGCTCGCACATCGCGCCCTCATCATAGCTGAGGTTTTCAGGCATTTCCAAAAGATTCCAACGCTTAACAGCCAGATATTCCGCCATACCGCCATCTCTTCTGGAACCATAATAATCATAATCACTGCAGGTAGCATAATTCTGCGCTTTACAGCTTTCACATTCAAAGCAAGGAAGCAGCGGGAATACCGCCACCTTTTTACCCAGCCACTCGCCCTTAGAATCTTCCACTACCTTGCCGGAAAATTCATGGCCGATCACAGTCGGGAAATGGTATGTCCCTTTCGTATAGACTCTGGGGACATCGCTGCCGCAAACACCGCAGCTTTTCAGCTCTACCAATACCTCATCTTCCCCGCATACGGGCATATCCATATCTTCATAGCGCAAATCCATAATGGCATGAAGATTTGCAGCTTTCATTTTTTCTTTCATCTTTTTTCCTCTTTTCAAGGTTTTTATTCATTATACCCTATAATTCCTTTTTCTGCAAGCGTAATTAAAAAAATTAACGATTCATTCACTATATTTTATATGTTGACTTTTTTCTCCGGCCAAGGTATAATGTTGAAAATGAGAATCATTCTCAAATTGGAGGCGAATTATGAGTCATTATCAAACCAAGCAGCGGAAGTTACTCCTCGAATTTATGCAAGAAGATCCTCAAAAAAGCTATACGGCAGAGGAACTCGCGGAAGCGCTGCAACATAAATACGGCGAGCAGGCGCCGGGCAAAAGCACCATTTATCGTCTGCTTCCCCGCCTTACGGAAGAAGGCATCATTCGTAGATTTGAGCAGGAAGGGACCCATTGCAACCGCTATCAATTCACCGACCATGCATGCCACCATCACCTTCATCTTCAATGCTCCGATTGCGGCAAATTAATTCATATGAATGATCAAGCATCGGCGCATCTGCTGGAGCAGATCAGCGAAGGCTTTGATTTTTGGGTAGACGGGCAAAAGGCGGTGCTTTTCGGAAGATGCCGCGGATGCAGAAAGGAATTATCATGAAAATAAAAAGAATGATTGCAGTTTTTACTACCATTTTACTATTACTTGCCTTAGCAAGCTGCGCTGCCCCGATCGCTGAGGAAAAAGGGCTTCATATTATTTGCACTGTCTTTCCCCAATATGATTGGGTCAAAAACATATTGGGCGAAAAAGCAGAAGAAAACACCCTCACGCTTTTAATGGACAACGGCGCCGATCTTCACAACTATCAAGCGACCGCCGAGGATCTATTGGCCATCGGTAACTGCGATCTTTTCATTTATGTGGGCGGCGAATCCGATGAATGGGCAACAGAAGCTCTTGCCAATCATCCCAACGAAAAACGCAAAACCATCAAACTTTTAGATGCGGGCGCCTTAGAAGTGCCCCACATTGAGGAAGCAGAGCACGATCATGAAGAGGAATTGGATGAGCATATCTGGCTTTCTCTGCAAAGAGCAGAAAACATTTGCGAAAAAATTGCACAAACTCTCGGCGAATTAGATCCGAAAAGCAAAGAGCTTTATCAAAGCAATGCAAAAGCCTATTGCCAAAAGCTTTCCGATCTCAATAAAAAATATGTTTCCGCCGCCAAAAGCGGCCGGCAAAAGACTTTATTGGTGGCAGACCGATTCCCCTTCCTCTATCTCGCAAAGGACTACGGATTGGAATATTTCGCCGCTTTTTCCGGTTGCTCCACCGAGACCCGCGCAAGCTTTGAAACCCTCGCCTTTTTGAGGGAAAAGTTGGATGATTTAGATCTTCCCTTTGTCGTCGTAACGGAGACCTCCGATCAATCGGTGGCAAAATCGGTAATTGCAAACAGCAACGATGCGGATCGGCAGATTTTGGTATTGGATTCCTTGCAATCGGTAACCAAAAAGCGGATTGAAGACGGAGAAACCTATCTTTCGATTATGGAAAAAAATCTCAAGGTATTTGAGCAAGCATTAGGAGCATAAAATGAGACAATTAACCTGCCGAGAGGTTGCCCTCGGCTATGAAGGAAAGGCAATCGTAGAAAACTTGAATTTTCATGTAGATAAAGGCGACTATCTTTGCATTGTGGGCGAAAACGGGAGCGGCAAAAGCACCTTGATGAAGACCCTCTTAAATCTCAAAAAGCCCCTGCACGGTACATTAGAATTTGATGCCTCCCTCTCCCACAAAATGATCGGTTATCTTCCCCAGCAAACCATCGTGCAAAAGGATTTTCCCGCATCGGTGCGCGAGATTGTCCTCTCCGGTTGCTTGAATCGCGGCGGTATTCGCCCCTTCTACAATAAAGCAGAAAAAGAAACTGCCCGCAGCAATATGGAGAAGATGGGCATTTTGCCCCTTGAAAAGCGCTGTTATCGGGAGCTTTCCGGCGGGCAGCAGCAGAGAGTTCTTTTGGCAAGAGCCCTTTCTGCCACAAGAGAAGTCTTGCTTCTGGACGAGCCGGTTGCGGGATTGGACCCGAAAGTAACCAAAGAAATGTATGAGCTGATCGGCAAGTTGAATCGTGAAGAGGGCATCACGATCATCATGGTATCCCACGATATCGCCGCTGCCGTTCGATACGCTTCCCATATATTACACATCGGAAGAAAACCGCTTTTCTTCGGCAAAACGGCCGATTATCTTCAAACACCCATCGGCAAAGCCTTTGCCGAGATGGGAGGTGAGCAGGAATGAGTGAACTGATTTATCGCTTTCAATATTATTTTTCCATGCCCATGGTGCAATATGCCATGGTGGTAGGCGTATTGATCGCCCTTTGCTCCTCCCTTTTGGGGGTACCGCTGGTGCTCAAGCGCTTTTCCTTTATCGGAGACGGCCTCTCCCATGTGGCATTCGGTGCCTTGGCTATCGCAACAGTATTGAAAATCACCAACGATATGCTGCTGATTCTGCCGATCACCATCATCACCGCCATCCTGCTCCTCCAAGCAGGGCAAAACACCAAGATTAAAGGAGATGCAGCGGTTGCTATGATCTCTGTGGGTGCGCTGGCCATCGGCTATCTGCTGATCAGCGTATTTTCGGAATCTGCCAATATCTCGGGTGATGTCTGCTCCACCCTATTCGGTTCTACCCAGATTCTGACGCTGACCGTTACAGATGTATGGATGTGTGCCGGAATGTCGGTGCTGGTCCTCTTGCTCTTTGCCCTTTTCTATCGGCAGATTTTCGCCGTTACCTTTGACGAAAACTTCGCTGCCGCAACGGGAGTGCGCGCAAATCTTTATAACCTGCTGATCGCAGTCATTACTGCTATTGTCATTGTATTGGCCATGAATTTGGTGGGCTCTTTGCTCATCTCTGCATTGGTCATTTTTCCTGCACTTTCCGCTATGCGGGTATTTAAGAATTTCAAGGCAGTCATCCTCTGCTCTGCTTTGATCTCGGTATTGGCTTCTGCCTTCGGCATCCTTCTTTCTCTGCTGGGCACGCCTGTAGGGCCAACCATTGTGGCGGTGGATATTGCCGTATTTTTAATTTTCACCCTGATCGGGAAAATTTTCGGAGGTAAGGTGGCATGAAAAAAATAGGATCTCTTCTCCTTTGCTTTATGCTGCTTCTCAGCGGCTGCAAGGTGGCCAAAAATGTTGATATCGACATGATTACCGGCGATATCATTACCCCTGCCATCGCCTATTCCACTGCCGCAGCATTGATGCAAAGCCCCGAGAAATATCTCAAGCAAACGGTGCAGGCAGAAGGATGCATCTATGCCAGAACCGATAGTAAAACCGGCATCACTTATCATTTTATTGACATTGCGGATGTAAAGGGATGCTGCAATCAGCCGCTGGAGATCACCCTTGCAGAAGGAATGGAATATCCCGATGAAGAAACAATCGTCTATGTATACGGAATCTGGAATTCGTATCTTGAAAACGGAAGCACCTTCTATCGCATCGAAGCCGATCGGATGGAGCTCTCTCGCTTTGAAACGGTGGTGGAATAATGGTAAGACCTGCAAAATATGAAGACCTGCCTGCAATCCTTGCGCTCTACGCTGCTGCCCGCGATTTTATGAGAAGGACCGGCAATCCCAATCAATGGGTAATCCCCTTCTCGGAAGAACTTCTGAAAGAGGATATCGATACAGAGCGGCTGTTTGCCGTCGAACGGAACGAGAAGGTCGTTGGTGTATTTTATTTCTATATCGGAGAAGATCCCACCTATGGCTATATTGAAGGCGCATGGAAGGACCTCTCCCCTTACGGCACCATTCACCGCATCACCGGTGCAGAAGAGGAAAAAGGCATCTTCAAGGAAGCCTTTGATTTTTGCCGCAGCAGAATCAGCCATGTGCGGATCGACACCCATCACGATAATAAAATCATGCAGCATACGGTTGAAAAATACGGGTTTGAGCGTTGCGGCATCATTTATCTGCCCGACGGCGATCCTCGAATTGCTTATGAATACAAAGAATAATCACTTTTTTCCTTTACAAAGAGCGGAAAATACGATATAAAATATGAAAATAATCAGAAATGAGGATACACGCTATGTCTTTACCCATCATTACCATTGCAAGGCAATTCGGATCCGGCGGCCGGATCGTAGGGGAAAAGGTATCAACCCTGCTGAATATCCCCCTTTATGATCGTAAATTGGTGGAATTTACTGCCGAGAAAAGCGGCTTCTGCGCTGCAGTTGTTGAGCAGATGTCGCAAAAGAAGCCGGCCAGCTTGCTTTATGCCCTTTCCGGCGCTTCTATTGAATTCCCTTTGCAGGATCAGGTTTACTTTGCGCAGGCAAAGGTCATCCGTGAGATCGGCGAGCAGGGTGCCAGCGTAATCGTAGGCCGCTGCGCCGATAGCATTCTGGAGGAAAAGCGGTTGCTGCGGGTATTCCTCTATGCAAGCGATGAGGCGCGCATCAAGCGCACCAAAGAAGAATATAAAATTGAGGCCAAGAATTATGCCGATTTTATCCGCAAAAAAGATAAAAAGCGGAAAGGATATTACGATTATTTCACCCATCGTTCCTGGGGTAAGAGCGAAAATTATGATCTTTGCATCAATACCGATATCGGGCTGGATCTTGTGGCCGATATCATCGCTCGTACCGCAAGAGAGATGGAATTCTAAAGCAAAAATTCAAAATAAAACGGGAATTTTGTATTCCCGTTTTTTCATGGAATAAGAGGACGTTTTATGACTAAAATCCAGCGCTTCAAATATAATTTGATCGGCGATAAAAATTTCTATCGCAAAGCATTTTTGATCCTTTTGCCCATCATTATTCAAAATACGGTAACCAATGTGGTCAGCCTTTTGGACAATGTAATGGTTGGGCGGGTTGGTACACTGCCGATGTCGGCGGTGGCCATTGTAAATCAGCTGTTATTCATCTTCAACCTCTGCATTTTCGGCGGGCTTGCAGGCGCGGGAATCTTTTCCGCCCAATATGCAGGCGCGGATGACCACGCCGGAGTGCGCCATTGCTTCCGCGCAAAGCTCTATATCGGAGCCGCCATGTTGGGAGTCGCCTTCTTGGTATTTCTCCTTGCACCAAAGCCTTTGATCTCGATGTATCTTGCCGAGAGCACCTCCCCCGCCGATGCCGAAGCTACCATCGGCTATGCGCTCCAATACCTTGCCATTATGCTGGCAGGCTTACTTCCCTTTGCAATCTCTCAGGCCTATGGAAGCACTTTAAGAGAGCTTGGAGAGACCCGCCTGCCGATGATCGCAAGCGTCAGCGCCATTTTGGTCAACCTTGTATTCAACTATATTTTGATTTTTGGTAATGAAGGGCTTCCCTTCTTATGGTTTGGCCCTATGGGCGTGGCAGGCGCCGCCATCGCAACGGTGCTTTCCCGATTTGTCGAAGCAATTATCATTATACTTTTTGTCCATAAAAATAAAGACCGCTTTTCTTTTATCAAAGGAGTTTATCGCAGCTTTAAGATCCCCTTGGAGCTTTGCAAGCGGATCGGAAAAAGAGGGCTTCCCCTTTTGGTCAACGAATTTCTTTGGTCCTTTGGCATGGCAATTCTGATGCAGAGTTATTCGGTCAGAGGGCTGGAGGTAGTAGCCGCCACCAATATTTCTTCCACCGCCTCCAATCTTTTCAACGTAGTCTTCCTTTCCATGGGAAATGCGCTGGCAATCATGGTTGGCCAGCAGCTGGGCGCCAACAAAGCAAAAGAGGCCAAAACAACCGTATGGCGGTTGATCGCCCTATCGGTAGTCGCCTGCGCATGCTTGGGGCTGATCATGTATTTCCTCTCCCCCTTTATCCCTATGCTTTATAACACTTCCGCAAGCGTGCGAAATCTTGCTGCTCAGTTGATTCGCATTGTGGGGCTGATGATGCCCTTCTATGCCTTCTGCCATTGCTGCTATTTCACCCTGCGCTCCGGCGGAAAGACGATGGTTACCTTTATCTTCGATTGCGGCTTCACTTGGGGAATCGCAGTACCGATGGCGTTTGTCCTTGCCAATTTCACCTCTCTTCCCATTCTGCCGCTCTTCTTTGCCGTGCAGGCGGTGGATGCCGTAAAATGCATCATTGGCTTCATTCTCATCAAAAAAGGAATATGGATCAACAACATTGTTGAATAAAAAGGGGCTGTAAAAAAAGGGGCAGTAAAAAAATCAAAATGATTTTTTTACTGCCCCTTATTTTATCTTTTTTCGATTAGACGAATATAAAATTCCACCGCGCGATGGATGGTTTCCAAAGGAATCCGCTCATCGTTGCCATGGATCATCCCCCGCTCCTCTTTGGAAAGCGCCATTGCGGAAAAGCGATAGACGCAATCGGAAAGATCCCGATAATGGCGGGAATCCGAGCAGGCCATCATCAAATAGGGAGAAACCAAGGCTTCGGGCCAAGTATCATGAATTGCGGCAGAGACATCCTCCCAGCCTTTCCCCTCTGTCCGAGAAATGGGCGAAGGGTCGGTGCCGTTCATCAAGGAGATTTTGATTTTAGGATCTGCCACGGTCTTTTTTACATATTCAAGGGTCTCCTCCACCGTATCCCCGCAGATAATCCGCATATTGGCGGTCATCTTCGCATATGGAGGCATTACGTTGAGCCCCTTACTTCCCTGCATGGTAGTAAACGCACAGGTAGTGCGGACCATGGCATTGAGCTCGCCGCCGGAGAATTTGCAGATCAGCTTCAAAAGCGGGCTGAAGCACCAAAGATTGGCAAAGATCAGCTTATAGGCAAAGGTGCTATGGCGGCCCAATACATTAAACATTTCTGCCACCGGCTTGGTAAGCTTTCCCTTGGGCGGATGGCCCTCCAGCCGCACGCAGGCGCGGGAAAGAAGCCCTACAGCCGTATGAACGGGAGGCGCAGAGGCATGACCGCCGTTGCCCGAAAATTCAAAAGCAACGTTCATCAACCCCTTTTCGGCAATCCCCACCAAGGCGCAGGAGCGCTTGACTCCGGGGAATGCACCCTGCACAACTGCTCCTCCTTCATCCACTACCAAAGCGGGATGGATCGAATGGTCCTTAAACCATTGGACAATAGAAGGAGCGCCGTTGCCGTTGATTTCCTCATCGCCGCCGAAAGCGAGATAAATGGTATTCTTCGGGGTAAAGCCCTTTTGAATATAATATTCGACGCTCTGCAGAATGGCATTGAGGGTGCCCTTGGTATCCAAGGTGCCGCGCCCCCAGAGTACACCATCTTCAATCTCCCCGCAAAAGGGATCTCGGCTCCAATTTTCCGCCTCTACGGAAACCACATCATAATGAGCCATCAATACCGTGGGATCTCCCTCTTCCCTGCCCTGCCAGCAATAAAGCAGGGCTCTTCGATCGGGGCGGTGAAGGACGCAGGTCTTATGAACCAGCGGGAACCGCTCGGAAAGTAAGGCAATGAATTTTTCGAATTCACCCTCATCCTCTTTGGAGGAATCTTGATCGGAGATGGTCTTGCAACGGATCATGGCGGCAAGATCCTCTACCGCCTTTTCTTTATCAAAATCGATGGGTGCATGGTTTGCTTCCCTTTCGGGCAGCGGGCAAAAGGCAAGAGTGCGGATCAGCACCACCGCCAAAAAGAGGACCAACAGCCCAAGAGCAATCCAAAGAAAAATCATTCTTATAGTTTTCCTTTCTTATAGAGTACGCGGGCCACAGCAATCGCGATAATAGCGCCAACGGGGACCAACATTCCCACAGCGCCGGAGAGACCGGGCACTGCAATAAAGAGGACCAGCATCACCGCCACCGGCGCAATGGCCAGCTTCCAATTGCGGGAGATATAGACCACGCCCAAAGCGCCGAAAAGGGCGGGCAGGATATTATCAAAGGCGGGAGTCAAGGCGGGGTTTTCCAAAATAGGAGTCAGCGGCACAATCATCAGCACGCCCAAGGCAATGATCAGAATGGTAACGATGGAGGAGGTGGCCACTGCGATGGTGGAGATAATCTCCGCCTCCTTAGAGCCTGCCTTTACCTCGGTGTTTTCCATGGCGTTGATGGCGCAAGGTGCTTTCAGATTGGTAATATTACCGGTAACAAAAGCAAGATAGGAGCTGCCCGCACCCAGCATGGGGATATAGGTAAAGACTTCGATCAGACCGACGGTCCAGAAAATCGGCGCAACGCCGATCAGCCCTTTCAGAACCACGCCCCAATCGGGCTTTAATCGGAAAAGGATTGCCACCAAAAGAGGAAATGCACAGATGGCAACTGCGGCAATGGCGCCCCAGATTCGCCCATCGATATGGATTTGCTCGTCATAAGGTCTTTTTTTCATTTTCATCAACCTCCGATCCAATTGGTAACGGGAATGGCGGAAGCCATCCCCACCAGCATGCAAATCGGCAACGCATAATCATTGAGCCATTGCCATTTGGTCATCTTCATTAAAAGACCCATCAGCGCCATGCAAACCGCTGAGATCAGCATGATAAAGACGGGGATCCAGCCGGAAAGGCCGCTTCTGATATCGGTAAAGATCAGGCCCATAAAAGCAGAGATCATGCCCATGAAAAGCGCATTGGTGAGAATCTCGCCCCATTTGGTATCCTTCTTTTTCATCTTATCCATGCCGCCTTGAATCTTTTTGCAAAGGATCGGTACCAAAATCAAGCCCACGATAATTCCCAAGGTCATCACAATCGTGATATTGAGAAATTGAGCCCCGCTCACTTGAGCAGCAGAATCGGAAAGAGATGTACCGGCCGCATTGGCGGCATTTTCGGCGGCGGTAAGCTCATAAGTAAGAGCGCCGATGACCGAAAGGCGCAGCCAAGGCAGCGCAAGGCCAAGCTTTTTGGAAAGGACAATCACACCCATCAGAATGGATACGGCCGGTGCGATGGTGAAGACGGCAGAGGATATCACCGCCTTGCGCAGCTTGGATTTTGCAATTCCTATCTCTTTCCCTGCCTGCCAAGCACGAATCAAAAAGAAGACCGATTGGGCCAGCACCAGCAGCAAAATTCCGCCAACGATCACAAAGAGGATCGGGCTGTTCAAACTAAATTCCATTTGTTTGCTCCTTCTTTCTTAATATTTGAAATATTGAAAATAATTACACTCCAGCATGCCGTTATAAAGCTTGCGCTTTTTATCGGCTTTTCTGCCGAAGAGTTTTTCAAAATCCGCGTCGGGCGCAATAATAAAATACCGCTTGCCCGGCTCTTGCAGGAAAACCTTACCCATTATACGATAAAGCTCCTGCGCCTGCTCCTTTTCCAAAAGGCGCTCGCCATAGGGAGGATTGGTTACCACCATTCCGCGGGGCGTCTCAATTTTGAAATCCTTTACATCCGCCACCTTGAATTCCAAGCAATCGGCCACCCCTGCCCGCTTGGCATTATCCTCTGCCATTTTGACCGCCTTCGGATCAATATCGCTGCCGATTCCGCGGAAGGGAATCTCCTTCTTGGCGGCGGCACGGGCCGCTTCCCTTCGCTGCTGCCAAAGCACTTTGGGGAATAGCGCCCATCCTTCCGAGATAAAGCCGCGCCCAAGGCCGGGCGCCATATTGCGGGCCAGCATTGCGCCCTCAATCAAAAGAGTGCCGCTGCCTGCAAAAGGATCATAAAGCACCGTATCGGGATAGGGCCTTGCGATGCTCACCAGCGCCGCGCCCAAGGTCTCCCGAATGGGAGCGGGCATGGCGGCAGGGCGATAGCCTCGCTTATGAAGGGCTGTGCCGGTGGTATCCAGCATCAAAACCGCCTGATCCTTCAAGAGGGAGAAACGGATACTATAAAGCATTCCGCTTTCTTGAAAAACGCTTCTTTTATAATGGCCCTCCAGCCGCCGCACGATTGCTTTTTTCACAATGGATTGGCAGGCGGGAATGCTGCTGAGCTTGGAATTGAGCGCATGGCCCTTCACGGGGAAACGCCCGTCTTCGGGAATAAACTGCTCCCATGGGAGCTTTCTTACGCCCTCAAAGAGCTCTTCAAAGGTTCTTGCGGGAAATCGGCCCAGTACAATCTCTACCCGCTGGCCGCAGCGCAGCCAAAGATTGGCATCGATGAAGGTTTCGGGCGTACCCTCAAAATAGACCCGACCGTTATCGGCGCGGACCTCTTCCGCCCCGATTTTTCTCAGCTCTTCTGCCACCAAGGCTTCCAAGCCAAACAAACAAGGCACACAGCCTTTGATTTTTTTCATAGGGTTTCATCCTTTTATACATATAATGGATCTATTTTATCATATTTTTCGGCGTATTTCAACCGAATCATTTCCAAAAATAGATTGACTTTTTTGCTTCTTCGTGGTATGCTAAAGGCGAACAAAGATTTTTTCGGTTTCTGACGGAAATAAGATGGAATAAACCATCGTGTAACCGAAAAAATGGCTGATAGCCGACCGTCTGGGCAGTGAAGAGATCTTTTCTTCACTGCCTTTTTTAGTGCAAGGAGGAAATCGATATGGAGCAATGGAGCGGATTTACTGCCGGAAAATGGCAGGATGAGATTGATGTGCGGGATTTTATCCAGCGCAACTATACCCCTTATATGGGGGATGATGCTTTTTTGGCAGGCCCCACCGAGCGTACCAAAGGCCTTTTGGAAAAATGCCGCGCGCTGATGGCAGAAGAGCAGGCAAAGGGCGGCGTATTGGATATCGACACCGAGACAGTAAGCTCTCTGACCAGCTATAAGCCCGGATATATCGATAAAGATCTCGAATTAATTGTAGGCCTGCAGACCGATGCACCCTTAAAGCGGGGGGTTAATCCCTTCGGGGGCATTAATATGACCCGCAAGGCCTGCAAAGCCTATGGTTATACCCTTTCGGATAAGATTGAAGAGGAGTTCACCTATCGGACCACCCATAACGACGGGGTATTCCGCGTCTATAGCAAAGACATTCGCAACGCCCGCCACAGCGGCATTATCACCGGCCTGCCCGATGCCTACGGCAGAGGCCGCATTATCGGCGACTATCGCCGCATCGCTCTCTACGGAATTGATCGGCTGATTGAAGAAAAGCAAAAGGATAAAAATCAACTTGCCGATCGGGTGCCCGATGCAGAGAATGTGCGCCAATTAGAGGAGCTTTTTCAGCAAATCGCATTCCTCGGCAAGCTCAAGGAAATGGCCGCCATGTATGGCTGCGATATTTCCGCACCTGCAAAGGATGCCAAGGAAGCGGTGCAATGGCTTTATTTTGGCTATCTTGCCGCCAATAAGGAGCAAAACGGTGCAGCCATGAGTTTGGGAAGAGTCTCTACTTTTCTTGATATTTATCTGGAGCGCGATTTAGCAAGAGGCATCCTCACGGAGGAGACAGCGCAGGAGCTGATTGATGATTTTGTCTTAAAGCTTCGGATGGCGCGCCATCTCAGAACCCCTGAATATAACGAGCTTTTTGCAGGAGATCCTATGTGGATCACCGAAGCGCTGGGCGGCATGGGAATTGATGGGCGGACCTTGGTTACTCGCTCCACCTTCCGCATGCTCAATACCCTTCGGAATTTAGGGCCTTCCGCCGAGCCGAATCTTACGGTCCTTTGGTCTCAGCGGCTGCCTCTCCCCTTTAAGCATTTTTGCAACCGCCTTTCCTGCGAAACCTGCGCCATTCAATATGAGAATGACGATGTAATGCGGGAAGGCTTTGGGGATGATTATGCCATCGCCTGCTGCGTTTCCGCTATGCGGGTCGGCAAGGATATGCAATTCTTCGGCGCAAGAGCCAATCTTGCAAAGCTGCTGCTTTACAGCCTCAACGGCGGTCGGGATGAGAAAAACGGCGAGCAGGTAGCGCCGCCCATGCCGGTATATGAAGGAGATACGCTGGATTATAATGTGGTATTGCAGCGGATGAATTTCTATCGCGGCTGGCTTGCCAAAACCTATGTATCCGCCATGAATATGATCCATTATATGCATGATAAATATGCCTACGAGAAGACGCAGATGGCCCTTCACGATACCGATGTCCATCGGTTTATGGCCTTTGGCGCGGCAGGGCTTTCGGTATTGGCCGATTCCCTTTCTGCCATTCGCTACGCCAAGGTTACTCCCCTGCGGGATGAGCGTGGGCTGATCACTGATTTTAAGGTTGAGGGAACATTCCCCACCTACGGCAACGACGATGATCGGGTTGATTCCATCGCTGTCGAGCAAACCAAGCTTTTTGCCGATGCCTTGAAAGCAATCCCCACCTATCGCAACGCAGAGCACACCCTCTCCATTCTGACCATCACCTCGAATGTGGTCTACGGCAAAAAGACCGGTGCCACCCCCGATGGCCGCAAGGCGGGAGAGCCCTTTGCGCCCGGCGCCAATCCCATGCACGGCAGAGAGAAAAACGGTGCTCTTGCCTCCCTCAATTCGGTGGCCAAGCTTTCCTATGATATCTGCAAGGATGGTATTTCCAATACCTTCACCATTGTTCCTGCGGCTCTGGGCGAAAATCAGCAGATCCGCGAGCAAAATCTTTCCAATATTATCGATGGCTATTTCGGCAAAGGCGCCCAGCATATCAACATCAACGTTTTAGATCGGGCCACCTTACTTCGCGCCAAGGCTCATCCCGAGGAATATCCCAATCTCACCATTCGGGTCAGCGGCTATGCGGTAGATTTTCATAAGCTCTCTCCTGCCCAGCAGGATGAGGTCATCTCCCGCACCTTCCACGAGGAATTCTAAATGGTCGGAAAAATCGCCTCTTTTCAATCCATGGGCTGCGCCGACGGGCCGGGGGTGCGCTCGGTGGTTTTTCTGCAAGGTTGCCCTCTTCACTGCCCTTATTGCCATAATCCGGAGACCCAAGCCATAGAGGGCGGAGAAGAAACAACTGTAGATGCGCTGATTCGGAAAATTTTGCGCTTCTCCCCCTATTTCGGCGCAGAGGGTGGCGTTACCCTCTCGGGTGGTGAGCCGCTTCTGCAGCGGGATTTTGCTGAAAAGTTCCTGAAAGAATGTAAAGCAAATAACCTTCACACTGCACTGGATACCAGCGGAATTCTGCATGGTGGCGCGGTTTTAGACCATTGCGACCTTGTACTCTGCGATTTGAAATTCACCACCGATGCTCTTTATCGGCAGCATACGGGAGGATCTCTTGAGAGCGTACTATCCTTCATGGAAGAGACCGCAAAAAAAGAGATTCCCTTATGGATTCGCCATGTAGTTGTACCGAATTTGACCGATGAAGATATCGACGAAGTTATCAAAATCGCCATGCAATTTCCTAATCTGAAAAAGATTCAGCTTTTACCCTTCCGCAAGATCTGCGCCCATAAATATGATGATTTGGGGCGCACCTTTCCCCTTGCCGGCACTCCCGCTTGCAGCAAGGAACTGCTGGAAAAATTAAATCAAAAGATTCCAATAGAATGGAAATAAAAAAATTGCTTGGAGCGAATTGCTCCAAGCAATTTTTATTTTATTCGTAATCCACAACGTCGGCCCAGCGAAGAAGGAATTGACGTTCCTCTTCCTTGCCCTTGACAGATTGAGAAGCGGCCACGATCGGAAGCCATTTCTGCACATACTGCATGGCGGTATCGCTCTTTTTGCAGAAAAGCGCCATATATTTCTTGGCGATCTCCTCTTTGCCCTCCAAGCAGAAAAGCAGATAGGTACGAGCCACATCGGCAGAGG
>JAZMZQ010000104.1:0-2626 GCA_045586045.1 Eubacteriales bacterium | reverse complement strand
GTTCTCAGCCTTCTTGAACTCAGCAACCAGGTAATCCATGATCTTCTGGTCGAAGTCGTCGCCGCCCAGACGGGTGTCGCCTGCGGTAGCCTTAACCTCAACCAGGCCGTCGCCGATTTCCAGAATGGAAACGTCGAAGGTGCCGCCGCCCAGGTCGTAAACCATGATGGTCTGCTCATTTTCCTTGTCCAGACCGTAAGCCAGTGCGGCTGCGGTGGGCTCGTTGACGATACGCTTCACATGCAAACCGGCGATCTTGCCGGCATCCTTAGTGGCCTGACGCTGAGAATCGCTGAAATAGGCGGGAACGGTAATCACCGCCTCGGTTACAGGCTCGCCCAAAAAGGCCTCAGCATCCGCTTTAAGCTTCATCAAAACGAAAGCGGAAATCTCCTCGGGAGAATAATTCTTATCGTCGATAGCAATTCTTCTTGCGCTACCCATATCACGCTTAATGGATGCGATGGTGCGATCGGGATTGGTGATTGCCTGACGCTTTGCAACCTGACCAACCATCCGCTCGCCGGTTTTACTGAAAGCGACTACAGACGGAGTGGTCCGTGCGCCTTCACTGTTTGCAATAACAGTTGCCTCGCCGCCTTCCATGACAGCTACGCAGCTATTGGTGGTACCTAAGTCAATACCGATAATTTTACCCATTTTTAGTTCCTCCTTATATGAGTATGATAAATTTGAAACAAATGTTAATTGGCAGTCTTTACAACTGCGGCGCGGATCACAATCTCTTCTTTATAGAGATAACCACGCTGAAAGACTTCTACGATCTCCCCCTCTTTATAGGCGGGATCTTCCACATGCATAATTGCCTCATGGCGATTGGGATCGAAAATTTCACCGATCTCGCCGATGGGGGTTACGCCGATATTTTTCAGCTGCTCCAATAATTGGCGAAGGGTCATCTCCACTCCGCTCTTAAGGGCTCCTTCGCCCTCCCCTGCAGCGGCAATCGCACGCTCCAGATTATCGATGGCGGGTAATACTGCGGCGATTCCGCGAGCTACACCATCGCTCACCAAGCGATCCCGCTCCTTGGCGGTACGCTTACGAAAATTATCATATTCAGCATACAAGCGAAGATATTGATCATGCTCCGCATTGTATTTTTCTTCCCATTCATTCTTTTTCTTCTTTTTCTTTTCTGCCTTCGGAGCATTCTCCTCTTGAGCAACTGCCTCTTCGGCTGCCGTTTTCTGCTCCGCTTCTTGCTTCTTTTGCTCTTCCATTTTTATCCCTCGCGATCTTTCAAATATTGCTCAATACATTTTGCGAAATACTCCACCTGCGATGCGTTGGCACCATAGTCCATTCGTTTAGGCCCGAATAAAGAAATTGCGCCCACGCCGCTGCGGCTACCGTATTTTTTAATAATCAATCCCATATCACTCAGATCCAGCCCTGCAATCTCGCTGCCGATAGAGATGGATAACTCATCTCCGCTTCGGCTTTGAAGCAGATTGCGGATCTCATCCTCATGGCTTAGAAAATTGAGCAGATTCTGCACCTTATGCACTTCATAAAATTCCGGATGGGATAGCAGATTACTCTGGCCCGATACAAATACTTTAGGATTGCGGATCGAATTGACCATGTTTTTTACAATGCCCGCTAAAAAGCACCAATTTTCATGGAGAGCAGAAAGCTGCTGCTCTAAATCGGCAAAATCTTCATCCGTCAGGCTGGTAAAGCTTACATCTCCTAAAAATTCATTCAATACATTGGAGAGAGAAAGAATCTCTTGATCATCCGCCAAAAAGTAAAAACGGCAAAAACTATTCTTCACTGTCCCGCTGCGGGTAATAGCCACAAGGTTTAAGCAATCATCCGCTGTGCGAATCAGCTCAACCTTAATAATACGATCTTCATCGGAATGAGCCATAACCGCTGCCGCCGTATAGCCGGTAATCTCCGAAAAGCGAGATAGCGCATGCTTGAGAAATTCATCTACATTTCCGCTGGGATCCATCATCGCTTCTTCAATTACTGCCGCCCGCTCAACAGAAAGAGCCGGCGCATTCAGCAGATAATCTACATAATAGCGATAGCCTTTCTCTGTCGGAATACGGCCTGCGCTGGTATGAGGCTGCTCCAAATACCCTTCCCGCTCCAGCTGCGCAAGATCATTTCGCACCGTAGCAGAGGAGACATTCAAATCGGATCGCTCAAGGATCAGCTTGGAAGAGACCGGCTCGCCGGCATCCACATAGGCTTCAATTACCGCCTTCAGAATGAAGCTTAACCGCTCTTTCATGCCTTATCTCCCCACCCTTTCCTTTTTAGCACTCTTGACTTTCGAGTGCTAACACCCATACTTTATCATGTTTTTATGCCCTTGTCAACACTTTGTTTGTAAAAAAAATAAGAATAATTCTTGACAATAGGATGAACACACATATATAATATTATTAATAATAATTATATTATTATAAAGGAGGGATACCAGTGGCAGAATTCAAGTATGAGATTACCGAGCGTTTCGGTGCATTGCCCGAGAATGCAAACGGCTGGGCCAAGCAACTCAATAAAATCAGTTGGATGGAGCGTGCTCCCAAATATGATTTGAGAGAGTGGTCTCCGGATGGCACCAAAATGAACAAGGGCGTTTCCT
>JAZMZQ010000103.1:0-4901 GCA_045586045.1 Eubacteriales bacterium | reverse complement strand
TGCACTCTTTTTTGAGAGTCTACCAGCGTGTCAAAAACCTCCGCAGGAGTTTTTTGACACGCTGTAAATCAAACGCCCTGCTTCCGCAGGGCGTTTGATTTTATAATAGGGTATATTCAAAATTCTCAAAATGAAGGCGAGAGCCAAGGTCCACTCCTTGAGGCAAAAGCGCCATGGCAATGAAAATCTCGCCGCCATCGGCGATGTTTTTCAGGATCGCATACTCTCCTTCAATTTTTTCCACAACATAATCTTTCGGCTCCATCAATCCCACTCCTTTTCCTGCAAATGAACAATCTGATCGGGAAGCTCTGCAAGATAAGGCTTCAAGCAAGCAGGAAATAATTTGATCTTTGATAATTCCTTCAAATCCACCCAGCAAAATTCCAGATCATGCTTTTCCTGCCCCAACTCATCCAATACCCGAAAATTTTCTTTGGGCAGAGCATCCGGATTTTTTAATTGGGCAAGATAGAATAGATTCAATTGATGGCAGGGCTTTTTCCACTCCCAAAGAAGCTCTACCATAAAGCAAAGCCGCCCCACCTTGACCGCCGCGCCGGTCTCTTCCGATAGTTCTCGCGCCAACGTCTGCTGCGAATATTCCCCAAACGCTACATGCCCCCCGGGAATGGCATAACGATCATCTCCGACTTCCCGCTGTAAAAGAAGCTTGCCATCCCGATAAAGAAGGCCGCCGATTCGATAGGAAAACATCCATTCCTGCTGCTCAAATAAAATATCTGCGTCTTTTTTCTGCATATTACCCTCTTCTATTAGTTTACATAATTTTTATGAAATCGAGAAATCATTGTTGCCACCGCCGCACGTGTTGCAATTCCCTTGGGATCAAATTCATTCTCCGAAACACCGCTGATAATCTGAGCCTCTTTGCAGATATAAATATCCGCCCTTGCCCAAGAAGAAATTTGATCATGATCGGTAAAGAGATCTGGCTGCTTCGGAGTCGGCAGTTCCACCTTTAGATAAGCCTTCGTATAGCGCACCAAGATGGCGCACATCTGCTCTCGGGTAATGGAAAGATTCGGTGCGAAAGTATCATCTCCAAATCCGCTTACAATTTTCTGCTCCACCGCCCACTTTACTGCCGGCGCATACCAAGCCCCTGCTTTTACATCCTTAAAAGGTGTCTGCACGTTGCGATCTGTGGTATCAATTCCGGAAAGGCTTGCCATTAATTGCACAAACTCTGCACGGGTCATTTCTTTTTGAGGTTGCATGGTATCCTCGCCGGTACCTACCATGATTTGCTTGGTGTAAGCATAGTCCATATAGGGCTTATACCAAGCATTTGCCGGCACATCCTTAAAAATCTTCGAGGAATCCTGCAATTTTGTATTATTTTTCCGGCGGGTATGGGTTGCTCCGCAGCCGCAGGTTGCTGTTTCCGTCCCATCTTTTTCTGCAGTGGAATCGTGGTTATAGCGATATTCCGTGAATATATGAGAATGGCTATTCTCAATCCATCGGGCATAAAGGGTTACTGTCTGATCGGCATCTATGATGCGTGCATCAATCTCCATCGGCAAGAGCTCTTTATCATTCATATTCAAGATCGTTCCGCCGTTTTTGGAAGTGCTCCATCCCAAGAATTGATAGCCTTCCCTCTTCAGCCCAAAGGTAGAATCATCGATAAGCCCATCTGCTTTAGATTGATTATAAATCCATTCTTGCCGATAAATTTTATCGTTTATAATCGTGTAGATTCCATTGCTTTTGGATACATAGCTTTTTGAATTCAGCGTGCCGCCGTTGGCGTGATATTGCACATGCAGCGTATTCGGTGCCCAGACAGCGTAAAGAGTAGCCGTCGTGTTCCCGTTGCAGCCTTCTGCATAAAGCTTTTCTCCGTTCAAAGCAAGATCTTCATCAAATACTTTTTTTCCGTTTTTAGTAAAACTCCAGCCCATAAACCGATAGCCACGTTTATAGATCCCGAAGGTTTCATCATTGATCAAGGTGCCGTTTTTGGCCATACCGGCATTCCATTTTTGCCGATATGGAACTGCTTCTGCGCTCTTATAGAGCAAATTATCCTTAATGCGATAAGCATCGGAAATAATATTGCCGCCGTTGGCGTGATATTTTATTTCAATGGATTTTGGCATCCATACAGCCTGAAGAACGATTGTTCTCCCCTGCTGCAGTTCTCCGCCATTTAACTCCTCTGCCGTTATCCCGGCACCGGCAGGGTAGTAATTTCCTTCAAAGGGCGCAGTTACCCAGCCCGCAAAGGTTCTTCCATCTCGCGCCAGCCCCAGTTCGGATGCCTGCGGAAAAAGGCGGTCGCTGCTTTCACCGGTTCTTAATACGATCGTTTTTTCTTTTGAAGTGGATGCTTCTAAGATTAAGCCATTGGTATCAAGGTAATAAGGCGTTGCAGGCACCTTAGCGATGATCTCGCTCCAATGGTTGTTGATAACGCACCAACCGGTCTGCCCTTCAAAGGTGGTCTTTCCCCAAGTATAACCGTTGGCATTTTTGGTTTCGGTTACTATAAAAGTAGAATTTTTAGGAAGCGCAGTTACAATTCGATAATCTGTACCCGCGCCGGACCGTAGATTGATTCCATCGGCAATGAGCACCTTATATTGGTCTTTTGTCTTCTCAGAGCCCTTTATCACTCCGCCGCCCGCATTATATTGCACTGTTAGAGCATAGCCTTCCGCATATTTCGGAACACCATATTTATAATCGCTGAGTTTGCGCTTAATCGATACAACCTTCTCGCCTTCATTGCTTCCATTATCATTGGAATTCCCTTCCAAGCTATAAAAATAATCTCCCTCAACATAATAGACCAATCCCACATGAGAAAAGCTTTTAGTAAAGAAAAGATCCCCCGATACAGGCGTATATTGGTTGCTGCTATAGCATGGGATATTAAAGCAAGAAACTGCAGGGGAAGCGAGAGCGGATTTATTCAATATGGTTGTGGGAATCCCCGCTTGATCGGCGCACCAGCTCACAAACATTGCGCACCATGGGTTATAAGGAAGATTATACCAATCACCGTATTTGGTATCATTCCCGGGCCCCTCTTTGTACCCAAGTTGCGTAAGAGCAACGCCAATAATATCTCTTCGATGATCGCCCGTATTAATATGGGTATTGGGATAATCAGCCGTGGTGGCCGCCGCAACGGGAATCAACGCTAAAACCAAGGAAAATATTAAAAATAGAGAAATGAAATTTCTTTTCGTCATGTTTCATCACCTTTCGCGCGATATATCTATTATAAAGCCATTTTCCTTGACAGTCAATATTTTACTGCATTTGGTAAAATTTTCAATTTCAAAAATAAAGCCGACGAGTTGGGGCACCCTCCGTAAGGAAGAATAGGTTTTGAGAGCATCTTTTTCGCTCAAACAAGTCATGACCACCGGCCGTGCCGGTGGCATGCACTGCCCCCTTAGGGCATAATGCCGGCTGGGCCTATAGGCCCGCCGAAAGGTTTGCCAACCGCAACACTTTCACCGGCTGCCCCTAAAGGGGCTTTTTATTTAGCCTTCTTTTACCTGCTGACCCGTAAACGGGTCCGCATATTCTTTCATCGTCATTTGATCTTCTGCTATATCTTCTTGCAGCTGATTCCTTATGTATTCTGCTATCGCTTTTTTATTGCGACCTACCGTATCTACATAATATCCTCTACACCAAAAATGACGATTTCCATATTTGTATTTCATATTCGCATATTTCTCGAATATCATTAGACTGCTTTTTCCCTTCAGATATCCTACTATTTGCGATACGCTATATTTGGGTGGTATTGATACCAACATATGAATATGATCATTGCATGCTTCCGCTTCTATGATTTCTACGCCCTTATACTCGCATAATTTTCGTAACATCCTCCCTATATCTACCTTAATCTTTCCGTATATTACTTTTCTGCGGTATTTCGGTGCAAATACTATATGGTATTTGCAATTCCATTTTGTATGTGCTAAACTATTTGTGTCAAGTTTCACGACTTGATTCCTCCTTCGTCTTTCTTGTTGTGGTCGGCAAACCCACCTCTATTTTAGACGAAGGAGGATACTTTTTCCACTCATAGCTAAAGCTTTTTCATACCACCGGCACTGCCGGTGGTTTTTCTTTACAATCGAAAAAATCCCGCCATGCGTCAGCATGGCTGGATTTTTATCAATCCGCTTGAACAAAAAATCTGTATCTCAAAACTGCATAAGACACCTTGAAAAGCGGTAGTTTGGATGCAAGACAAGGCGAAAAGCGCAGGCACCCTGACGGGTGGCGAGCATTTTCAACACCGTTTTGCGCCAAAATCCCGCTTTATCAAGGCTATCCTTCCTTGCGAAGGGTGCCCCTTTTCGACGGCTTTATTTATCATACTTTTATGCGCAAAGTGATTATTTCGAAGGGCTTGAGGTTCAGCGCAACGGAATTTCCATCTATACTCAACCGCTCCTCACCCTCCTCCAGCATATTGGTAAGAATCGCCTCTTTGATTGCCATTCCAAATCGCAGGGTACAGGAAGTATAATTATTTTGAGCTTCATATAAGCGAAGGATCCTATCTCCGCTACCGTCTTCAGCAAGCTTAACGGTCTCCAAAATGATATTTTCTTGATCAATCTCAAGAAAAGAGTGCTGCTCTGCCGTGCCGCTTGCTATTTGCAGAGGAATATTGAACTCATATCCCGCACGGATAACACCGCTTTCATCAAAGCCCGCGGCGCATGGCATCAGGCCGTATGCAAAGGTCTGAAGACCTTTATCGGCATTAAGAGCAGGCTCTGTTGCCGCCTTAAGGAGCGTCAGGCTCATTCTTCCTCCATCGGCACTTATTCCGTATTTGCAATCGTTTATCAATGCAGCTCCTCTCTTGCTCTCCGCAAGTACAGACCATTTAT
>JAZMZQ010000102.1:0-1556 GCA_045586045.1 Eubacteriales bacterium | reverse complement strand
TGAAAATCGATGTTCTTCGCCCTTTAACAATCGCTTAATATTCTCCCGATGAAGGATCATAATCATGATCGCCAAAGCAAAAAGACATCCTACAACCACCCATCGATTCGCCAGATATCTCTTAGAGATAAAGAACATTGTGATCGGTCCGGAAAGCCCTGCAAGAATGGAGGCAAGGGAGACATAGCGCGTAAGCGCAACAGTGAGAATAAAGACCGAAAGGCCCACAGCAAAGCATCTCCAGTCTACTACAAACAACACCATTGCGACGACTGTAACCGCCTTCCCGCCGCGGAATCCGAAATAGATCGGAAAAGCATGGCCCATGGAGCAGCAAAATCCGCTAAAAGCCACCATCGCCTGCCAATATGGCTCATCTGCAAAAAGCAGCTTGGTAATAATCAAGGGAATCAGCGTTTTCAGAAAATCACCCAGCATGGTAAAAAGACCGGCCTTAGGCCCAAAGGTACGCAGCATATTGGTTGCGCCTGCGTTTCCGGATCCGGATTCCCGCACATCCTTATTCATCCGCATTCTGGAGATCAGAATCGAACAATTGATACTACCGATCAAGTAGGACAGTACACCGACTCCGATAATCAAAAGAATTAACTTTCCCATTACTTTTCTCCTCTCTCTCGGATGATAAACCGCAAGGGAGTGCCGATAAATCCAAAAGTATCCCGCAGGCGGTTTTCAAGATAGCGTTGATAGGAAAAATGGAACAAATCTTTTTTGTTTACAAAGAATACAAATGTGGGGGGCTCCGCCGATGCTTGAGTCATATAATAGATCTTTAAGCGCTTGCCCTTATCAGAGGGGGGCTGCACCCGAGCGGTCGCTTCATTTAAGACATCGTTGAGCATACCGGTGGAAATTCTTCGCCGATTTTCGCAAGCCGCCTCTTTGACAGCGATCATCAATTGCTCCAGCCGCTGCCCTTCCAATGCAGAAATAAATACAATGGGAGCAAAAGACATAAAAGCAAGATCATTTTTGATGGACTTCCGTAATTGCTCCATCGTATTGGTTTCTTTCTCAATAGAATCCCATTTATTGACAGCGATGACCAAAGCTTTCCCTTGCTCG
The DNA here is from genome assembly GCA_045586045.1 of Eubacteriales bacterium. GTDB lineage: Bacteria > Bacillota > Clostridia > Oscillospirales > QAKW01 > QAKW01. The sequence goes on along the minus strand of JAZMZQ010000102.1, from coordinate 467 downwards.
TTGGCATAACCGGCAATTTTCGTATCCTGCTCGGTAACACCATCATTGGCATCCAGCATGATTACGCATACATCAGCCCGCTCTACCGCCATATAAGATCGAATAACGCTATATTTTTCTACAGCCTCTTCCACCTTTTTCTTCTTGCGGATCCCCGCGGTATCAATCAAGGAAAATTTGCCCACTTTCGAAGTATATAATGCATCAACCGCATCCCGCGTGGTGCCGGGAATATTGGATACAATACACCGCTCCTCGCCAAGCAATTTATTAATCAAGGAGGATTTTCCAACATTCGGTTTTCCTAAAAGGGCAACCTTGATCGGTTCCTCCTCGCTCTCATTCTCCTCTTCAAAATGCAAATATTTATAGACCTCGTCCAAAAGATCGCCCGTTCCGCTCCCGTGAACCGAGGAGACAGCAACAGGCTCTCCTAAGCCCAAATTATAGAATTCATAAAATTCCAT